>NZ_DATMTE010000514.1:0-3828 GCF_035564935.1 Chitinophaga sp.
ATCTGGTTCAGCTGCTCTCTTTCCTGGGAGCCACTGCCATCTTCCATGCTCATGTATTTGTTTTCTGTGTCGTCCGTACCAGCCTCGTCTTTACGGGTGATCAGGCCTTGCAGATAGATGAGCTCCTTTTTAGCTGATTCCAGCTTTTTCTGGATCAATTCTCTAAATTCCTGCAGGTCTGAATCACTGTATCTGTATACAGGACCGGAAGGTTGTGCCGGTTGATCCAGCACTGACTTTGTAAATTCGGGCTGATAAGTTACCAGGGTAGCTTTTCCGCCTTTCTTTTCAGGTTTTTCAGTTTTCTCGGGTTTTTCGGATCTTTCCGCCTTTACTGACTTTTCAGCCTTAACAACAGGCTTCTCCGCTGCTTTCTTTGTGGATTCCTTTTCCTTAGCAACTTCTACCTTAGTATCTGCTTTCTTTACTGCCATCGTTTTAAGTTCTTTTTCTTCTGACTTAGAAATAAATGGTTTCTCTTTTTCAGCGGAAACACTTTTCGTTACCACTTGCTGCTTTACAGCAGGCTCTTTTTTAACGGTCGATTTCGCAGGTACAGCAACTTTCTTGACGGATGTTGTTTTACTGTTTGGTACGGCAGAGGCCTTTTTCACTGCTTTTTTAGGCGCCGGAGCGGCTTTTTTTGCAGTGCTTTTAGCTACCACGGCTTTTCCGGCTGCTGGTTTTGCTGCCGCTTTAGGAGCCGCCTTTGCAGGGGCCGCTTTTGCAGCTGCTTTCTTTGGAGCGGGCGCCGTTTTCTTTACCGGAGCAGGTTTAGCAGCTTTTTTCGCTGTTGATGCCTTCGCTACAGTCTTCTTAGCCGGAGCTGCCTTTTGGGTCGTTTTACTAGCAACCTTCTTTTTTGTTGCCATGGGGGATTAGCTTTTTTTGTTAACTAATACATTAAATTTAAGGTCGTTTACCTCTATTTCTGTACCATCTTGTAATCGCTCCACTAATTCCAGACTATCTGCCAAAATTTCGGTGCAAATATAATCATTATAGTTCACAATGGCCGACTTGAGCGTATCCACACTTTCTACTGTTACGTCAATTCTGTCAGTCAATGCAAAATCACTATCCTTGCGGATTTTCTGTATACGATTTACCAGTTCCCTGGCATTTCCTTCATCCTGCAGCTGGGAAGTAATAGTAATATCAAGCGCTACCGTAAGGGCACCTTTATTAGCTACTGTCCATCCTGGAATATCTTCTGAAATGATCTCAACGTCGGAGAGTTGGATTTGCAACTGTTCTCCCTCTACAACCAGGTTGAAATGGCCGTCGCGCTCTATAGTGGTAATTTCTGCCTCTGTGAACGCGTTGATAGCGGCTGCCACAGATTTCATCTTTGCTCCCATTTTACCACCGAGGGACTTGAAGTTAGGCTTAATCTTTTTCTTGATAAAACCTTCCGTTTCCGTAAGATAATCAATCCCTTTGACATTGACCTCACTTTTTATCAGGTCCGCAACCAATTCTATCTGCTCTTTCATCCGGCCATTGGCTACAGGGATTAAAATCTTCTGCAGAGGCTGGCGAACTTTAATATTCACCTTTTTACGCAAGGATAATACCAGTGAGGAAATATCCTGTGCCAGCTGCATTCTTTCTTCCAAACCGGTATCTACCGCGCCCTCACTTATCACCGGAAAATCAGTGTGGTGGATGGAAGCAGCCTTGTTGCGGCCACTTACACTATTCAGGTTATTAAATAACCAATCGGTGAAAAATGGGGAAACCGGGGCCATCAATTGTGTAATTTTTTCCAAACATTCGTATAATGTCTGGTAAGCACTGATCTTATCATGCCCGTATTCACCTTTCCAGAACCGGCGACGGCATAAACGCACATACCAGTTACTCAGCTGCTCATCCACAAAACGCTCTATGGCTCTTCCTGCCTGGGTAGGTTCATAATCGTCGAAACTGCTGGTTACATCTTTTATAAGTGTATTCAGTACAGAAATGATCCAACGGTCAATTTCCGGACGCTCCTCCAGCGGAATATATGCTTCCTTGAAAGTAAACTTATCAAGATTTGCATACATAGCAAAGAAGCTATATGTGTTATACAGGGTCCCAAACAGCTTGCGCTGCGCTTCCCCGATACCTTTTACATCAAACTTTAAACTATCCCAGGGAGAAGCATTAGTGATCAGGTACCAACGGGTAGCATCTGCACCAAAAGTTTCAATGGTTTCAAACGGGTTTACCACGTTACCGAGACGTTTACTCATTTTTTGCCCTTTCGCGTCCAGCACCAACCCATTGGAAACTACTGTTTTATATGCCACACTGTCGAAAAGCATTACGCCAAGGGCATGTAAGGTATAAAACCAGCCGCGGGTCTGATCTACTCCTTCCGCAATAAAATCGGCAGGGAATGCCTGTCCTTTATCTACCAGCTCTTTATTTTCGAATGGATAGTGCCATTGCGCATAAGGCATCGCTCCGCTATCAAACCAAACATCCACCAGGTCGGGCTCACGGCGCATTGGCTTACCCGACGGGCTCACCAGGATAATATCATCAACATAAGGCTTATGCAGATCGAGGATGCCTTCATGGAGATAGGACTTATTCACATCTCCTCCCAAAACCTGGTTCGCTTTACGGATTTCCGCATTCAGCTCTTCAATCCCTCCGATGCAGATCTCTTCAGAACCATCTTCAGTGCGCCAGATAGGTAATGGCGTACCCCAGTAACGGCTGCGGCTGAGGTTCCAATCCACCATATTCTCCAGCCAGTTGCCAAAGCGGCCGGTACCGGTGGAGGCGGGTTTCCAGTTGATCGTTTTGTTCAGCTCAACCATCCTGTCTTTTACAGCCGTGGTTTTAATAAACCATGCGTCCAGTGGATAATATAGCACCGGTTTGTCTGTACGCCAGCAATGCGGATAGGTATGCTCATACTTCTCCACTTTGAACGCCCGGTTCTCTTTCTTTAGTTTCACGGCAATATCCACGTCTACATCTTTGTAGTCGGGATCATCTTTATAATTCTTTACATACCTGCCTGAAAATTCACCTACATTATCTGTGAACTTACCGGATCTGTCTACCAGTGTTAAAATACCGATACCATACTTCTTACCTACGCGGTTATCATCTGCACCAAAAGCCGGAGCAGTGTGAACGATGCCTGTACCATCTTCCGTGGTTACAAAGTCGCCCAGGAGTACACGGAACGGGTCGCCTTCTTCCGGCTGAACAAATGGTAGCAATTGTTCATAACGGATATTTTCAAGCTGGCTGCCTTTAAAGCTGGTCAGTATTTTCCAGGGAATTACTTTATCACCTTCCTGGTAAGCGGCAAAATCACCGTTTTCTCCTTCTGTCTTAAAATATTTACTGAGTAATACTTTAGCCATTACCACGTTCACCGGCAGGTGTGTGTATGGATTGAAAGTATTTACCAGCACATATTCTATATTGGCGCCTACAGTTAAACCCAGGTTGGATGGTAAAGTCCACGGGGTAGTAGTCCAGGCCAGGAAAAAGACCTCATCTGATCCTGCTGCGTCAAAAAGAAACTGTGAGTTATCTGCTTTTTGGGCCTTAAACATGGCCACCACAGTAGTATCCTTTACATCTTTATAGGTGCCCGGCTGGTTCAGCTCATGGGAACTTAAACCGGTACCGGCTGCAGGGGAGTAAGGCTGGATGCTTACACTTTTGTATAGGAATCCTTTTTTATAAAGCGTTTGAAGACACCACCAGAGTGTTTCAATATAATTATTTTCAAAAGTGATATAAGGATCTTTCAGGTCTACCCAGTATCCCATTTTAAGGGTCAGGTCGTCCCACATATCTTTATACTTTAAT
>NZ_DATMTE010000515.1:0-3734 GCF_035564935.1 Chitinophaga sp.
GGCCTGTCATTACTTTAAAATCGGAAAAGTTGATATTGAAATTATTATTGAAAGATGGTTTCAATGAGGGGTTACCAATCTGGAGGTTAAGCGGGTCGTCATTCACACGGATAGGCTGGAGATCATTAATATCCGGTTGCCGGGTATAGCCGGTATACTGCACCGTAAGGCGGCGCTGTTGCGAAAAGCTATACCGGAACATTGCCCTGGGATACCAGTTAACAAAATCGCGTTTCACTTCGTTATTCCGGAACATGTCTTTCTGGCTGAAGCTGGTAAGCCCCACGTTACCGCCTATATTAATACGGATCTTGTTTTTCGTATAGCCATAACGGATACCACCTTTATGCGTAAATATATTAAAGGCATAATCGCTGCTATACAGGGAATCCAGGGCGGTATACTTACCATCTGTTTGCTGGTTATAGGAGTTCCTGTTGGAATGACTGTTATCTATATTAATACCATAGTTGAATAACAGGGAAGATGCTGCAGACAATGGCTCCGTATAAGCAAGATTACTGATAATGCTGATTTTTTCATTATTCGTGGTTTTCAGCTGATCTATATTTTGCACGGAATCCGGCTTTCCCTGTTTAAAATACTCCGTATAGGCATCCAGCATACCTTCCCCGTTGGTCCTGGAATAATTCTCCGCGAGATCCAGTGATAGCGTACGTCCCTTTTTCTTCAGCTTCTTGCGCCACAGCAAATTGGCGTTCATGCTCCCGATATCCGATACATTCGACGTTTTACGTTCACCACGGTTTACCACCATATCATTCAACTCCATCCCGCTGGAACTAAGCCTGTTGGATATTTTATGATCCAGCCCTCCGTCTATTTGCAGTTTGATGGAGGAAGTGGAGTCAAACTGACGTTCATAGCTGCCATTCGCGCGGTTCCGGAGAATGTTGTTATGAAAATTTTCTTTAGTGTGATTATAATAGATAGTATCAGGTAAGATGTTCTGGGAAATATCCTCACTCTTTCCATCTATATATAACTTCATGATCTTATAGTTGGCATTAACGTTCTGCCGGTCCCGGTCCCATTTATCCGAGTAATGCAATCCCCCGGTTTGCACTAACGGATAGCCGTCGCCGTTATAACGGCCATCCCAGCTGTCCAGTTCATCTCCATTGAAAGTAAATTCCATGTCGCCATCCTCATTAATGGCAATATCCCCGGTACCGGAACCGAACTTTTCCCTGTCGCCCCAGTCGAGCCCTACCTTACCAGTGTTTGACACAATACCAAACGCCGCCAGCTTCTTCTTTCCGCGGAATACATTCAGCATGGCCTGGCTGTCGTGAAAACCGTTGTCACCGGCGCCTACTGCCACTTTCCCAAAGTAGCCGCGCTTCTTATCTTCCTTTAGCTGGATATTAATGGTTTTCGATCGCTCCCCGTCATCAATACCGGTAAAAGTTGCCTGGTCGCTTTTCTTATCATACAATTGTACTTTATCCACCATATCCGCCCGCAGGTTCTTGGTAACCAGTGTAGGGTCATCTCCAAAAAATTCTTCCCCGTCTACCAATACTTTTTTTATGGTTTCTCCCTGCGCGGTAATTTGTCCTTTCCCATTTACCTGTATACCCGGCAGTTTCTTCAACAGCTCTTCCACGGAGGCGTTGGGAGCGGTTTTATAACTATCTGCGTTAAATTCCGTAGTATCCCCCTTCATTTTGATAGCAGCCACCTTTTGCTGTATCACTACCTCGTGCAGTAAACGTGATTTCAACGTCAGCATAATTTTATTAAGCTGTACTCCGGAGGTATCCGATAACGTTAACGGCTCTACGTAATCGGCAAAGGCAGGATAAGTGATCATCAGCAGGTACTTCCCTGCCTTGAGGTTCGTTAATTCAAAATGTCCTTTTTCATCGCTCCTGGTAAACTTATATAAAATGGAGTCTTTTGCCTGCAGCAATGCTACCACTGATCTGGATAGCTGCACATGATTAAGTGTGTCTGATACATTACCCTTAACGGAAGCCTGCTGCGCCAGGCAGCATTGGGTAATGCCCATACCGAGAATCAAACCGGATAGTTTCTTCATTGATGGAGTATACAGGTTATTGGGTACAGATGCTATGATGTTAAAATTCCATAATAAAAACGGAACTTATATTGCCATGTCTGATAAACATCTGTTAAATGGACATCCTACTTATCATGTAGAGAAAGAATATTAATAAAAAGATAACCGGTAGAAAGATGTGATAATCATGTGCCCTTCATTTTTGAAATCCATAATTTATTGTATCTTTTTGAAATTATCTACTCCCGTTATGAAGCACGAAAATTCATTAAGAAGCGCTAATTGGTTTGCCCGTGAAGGCAAAGATGGTTTTATATACCGCGCCTGGCTAAAGAAGCAGGGCATTCCCCAACATGAACTGGAAGGCAAGCCTGTTATAGGTATCTGCAACACCTGGTCGGAGCTTACACCCTGCAATTCCCATTTCAGGGAACTGGCGGAAGCGGTGAAGCGGGGCGTGATAGAAGCCGGTGGCTACCCGCTGGAATTTCCTGTAATGTCGTTAGGTGAAACGCTGATCAAACCAACCGCCATGCTGTACCGCAACCTGGTAAGTATGGATGTGGAGGAATCTATCCGTGCCAATCCCATCGATGGCGTAGTGCTGTTATGCGGTTGCGATAAAACCACACCAGCGTTAGTGATGGGCGCCTGCAGCGTAAACATTCCTACCATTGTGGTATCGGGAGGCGCAATGCTTACCGGCAGGCACAGGGGCCACAGCATTGGTACCAGCGATATCTGGCGGTTCAGTGAAGATGTAAGGGCCGGCAGGATGACCAACGAAGAACTGGCGATGGCTGAAGCCGGTATGTGCCGCAGCGACGGGCATTGTGCTGTAATGGGTACTGCCTCTACCATGGCCTGTATGGTGGAATCCCTCGGTTTGTCGCTCCCACAGAACGCAGCGATCCCCGCGCCGGATGCAGCCCGTAAAGTACTGGCCCACCTGTCCGGAAACGAGATTGTGTCAATGGTCAGGGAAAACCGGCGGTTAACAGATATTCTTACCAGGGAAGCTTTTGAAAACGCCATCCGTGTAAATGCGGCCATTGGCGGCTCCACCAATTTTGTGCTCCATCTGCTGGCCATTGCCGGCCGTATAGGCGTGGAACTGAACCTGCAGGATATGGATACCTTTTCCGCCAACATCCCGCTGATCGCCAATCTCCAGCCCTCAGGCAGTTACTTCATGGAAGACCTTTATTATGCCGGCGGATTGCCGGCTGTGATCAACGCCCTGCTGGATCATCTCCACAAAAACTGTATCACTGCCAATGGCAAAACCATTGAAGCAAACTATACAAATGCCGTAAGCTATAATAAGGAGGTAATTTCATCCATAAACGATCCTTTTAACGTGGTGTCGGGCATCGTGGTACTAAAAGGCAACATCTGCGAAGAGGGCGCCGTTATCAAACCTTCTGCTGCAAGTCCGCACCTGATGAAGCATACCGGCAAAGCTGTGGTGTTTGAAGACATAGACGATTACAAAAAAAGGATCGATGATCCTGCATTGGATGTGGATGAAAACAGTGTACTGGTACTTAAAAATGTGGGGCCTAAAGGTTACCCGGGCATGCCTGAAGTAGGCAATCTCGGGCTGCCGGCGAAGTTACTGGCCAAAGGCATCACTGATATGGTGCGCATTTCCGACGGACGGATGAGCGGCACCGGCTTTGGCACC
>NZ_DATMTE010000516.1:0-4273 GCF_035564935.1 Chitinophaga sp.
AAAAGATCGTTTATTATAATTTTTAAGTATATGGTGTACCCGGCTATGGAGTAGTTGCCGGCTTTGGGGTGATCCTGTTTCAGAGTACTTCTTCCAATATGCGGTTGATAGCCGCCGACCGGTTCAGCACCATAAAGTGGCCACCGTCGGGGATTACATGCGTAGGTTGGAGATATTTAACGGGAAAAGGCATATCAAGGGCGCCGTGGATATGTACCAGCCCTTCCGGCACCTGGTCGTTTTCCCAGTGCAGGATGGCATTTACCGCCCACCGGGTATAGGCATAGTCGCGCTTTGCCAGGTATTCATTTACCAGCATACGTTCTTCCGGTGTTTCGATATTGAGGAATTTCCTGACAATGATGTTTCGCCGCTGGTACAGCAGGCTATCAGGCAATTTGTGCAGCCGGAGCTTCTTTACCCAGTTATAGTAGGGAGGTTTTTCGGAGCTTCGTTTAATGCTTGAAAGAAGGATGTTCTTTTCCACGGGAATGTGCCGGGCTATTTCCAGGCTCATGATACCGCCAAAAGAAACGCCTACTAATGTAACCGTCCCATCAGCCGTAATATTGCGGGCCATACGGGCCGCATAACGACTGATGGGTTCATCCGGCAATGGAGCGATCCACTGCAGGTGATGCACCTGGTAGCCGGCGGGAAAACGCAGGTTGTTGAAAATGCGTTCATCCGCACCCAGTCCACTGATCAGATACAGGTGTTTTTGCATATTGTTAGCCGGTTAAGAGCTTACTTTCCTTTTGTCGCGGGCAGGCACCACGAAATCATCCACATCCTCCGCGGTAATGGTTTTACCGGAAAGGATCACCAGTCTTTCCACCACGTTTCTCAGCTCACGGATATTACCGGTCCAGTTATGGTTCTGTAAAGCCTTCATGGCGTCTTTGTCTGCTGCTTTACGGGTAATGCCATATTCATTGCAAACGCTGTCCAGGAAGCTGTCTACCAGCAAAGGTATGTCGTCCCGGCGGTCGTTCAGGGAAGGCACGTGGATCAGGATCACACTCAAACGGTGATAGAGATCGAGGCGGAAATTCTTGTTTTCCACTTCCTGCAGCAGGTCTTTATTGGTAGCGGCTACGACCCTTACATCCACGCTGATTTCTTTATCGCCGCCCACGCGGGTGATTTTCCCTTCCTGTAAAGCGCGCAGCACTTTTGCCTGGGCGCTGAGGCTCATATCGCCGATTTCGTCCAGGAAAAGGGTGCCGCCGCTGGCTTGTTCAAATTTTCCTATCCGTTGTTTTACAGCCGATGTAAAGGATCCTTTTTCGTGGCCGAACAATTCACTTTCAATGAGTTCCCCGGGAATGGCCGCGCAGTTCACTTCCACCATAGGCCCCGCTGCGCGGTTACTGCGTTCATGCAGCCACCTGGCCACCAGCTCCTTACCCACCCCGTTATCACCGGTAACCAATACTCTCGCATCTGTGGGAGCAACTTTTTCTATTGTTTCCCTGATCTTGAGGATCGGGGCTGATTGTCCTATCATTTCCGGTACCTTGTTCACCTTGCGGCGCAGGGTTTTGGTTTCGGTTACCAGGGTAGATTTATCCATTGCATTACGCAGGGTAATGAGGAGACGGTTCAGGTCGGGCGGTTTTGAAATATAATCGTAGGCGCCTTTTTTCACCGCTTCTACTGCTGTATCGATATTACCGTGGCCGGACACCATGATAATGGGAATATCCCCGTTCACTTCGCGGGCTTTCTCAAGAAATTCCAGTCCGTCCATTTTAGGCATTTTGATGTCGCAAAGAACGGCATCATATGACTTTGCCTGGAACATTTTAAATCCTTCCATTCCATCCGCAGCCTCATCTACCTTGTAACCTTCATAGGTTAAAATTTCCGTGAGTGTTTTACGGATACTTTTTTCGTCGTCTATTATTAAAATGTTAGCCATAATCAGTTTTATTTTGTACGAACCGGCGATACCCACCTTTTATACAACGGGCAAAAATAAAGATTAATCCCTTAAAATTGCATTATATCAGTGATCATTTAACATGTCGGAAACAATTGAAATATTACCATATAGCCAGCGCTGGCCGGAAGAGTTCCGGGAAATAGCCCGGGAGCTGGAGAAAGCGGCAGGAGCACATGCGCTGGCCATTGACCATATTGGTTCTACCAGCGTTCCGGGATTAGCTGCAAAAGATGTTATTGATGTACAGTTAACCGTGGCGTCACTGGACGCGCCCCTGCAGCCTGCACTGGAGCTGCTGGGATATGAGCGTAAATTGCATTTGAAAGACCATCGCCCGCCGGGCAGGGATGACCTGGCCGACGATGAACTGGAAAAACATTTTTATTTTAAGAAAAACAGGAGGGTGAACCTTCATATACGGGTGGCGGGAAAATTTAACCAGCGCTATCCTTTGCTGTGCCGCGATTACCTGCGTACGCATCCTCATGCCGCGCAGGCGTATGGAGTGGTGAAACAGCAGCTGGCAAAGTATTTTCCAAACGATGCAAACGCTTATTATGATATTAAAGATCCTGTATTTGATATACTCATGGAAGGCGCCTATATATGGGCAGACAAGAAGGCTTGAATATTAGTAAACAGTCTACTACCTTTACAGGATTAATGCGTAAATTCAGTAACTATAAAAGTGCCAATACCTGTAATTCGATCCGCATATGAATGATTTTCTGGAAGAGTTGAAGCGGCGGCACCAGCTGGCAGCGGCCAACGCTTATCCTGCCACAGGTGCAGTAGATGAATTTGTGAGCCACCTGCTAAACTGGTTATTCCCTGAACACACGGGTCAGGTGATGGCTGATCCGGTGGCGCTGGAGCGCTTTGGCCATGAGCTGGAAGCGCAGCTGCAGCAATTGCTGCAATCAATGGAAAACCAGCTGCCTGCGGATGCTGCGGGCCTGAGCCGGGATTTTATGAGTAAAGTACCGGTGATATACGATGAGCTGACAAAAGATGCTTCGGCCATCTACCAGGGCGATCCGGCGGCATCCTGTTTATACGAGGTAATCCGCGCCTATCCCGGGTTTTATGCCATTGCTTTTTACCGCATTGCGCATGCCCTGTACCGGTTGAAGATCCCCGTATTACCAAGAATGATCACCGAACTGGCGCATTCCCGTACGGGAGTGGATATTCACCCCGGCGCTGTTATTGCACCATGGTGTTGCATAGATCATGGCACCGGTATTGTGATCGGGGAAACCACTGTGATAGGACCGCATGTAAAATTGTACCAGGGGGTAACACTGGGTGCACTGAGCATTGAAAAGAGCATGGCGCGCAGCAAGCGGCATCCTACTATAGAGGAGCATGTGGTGATCTATGCCGGCGCCACCATTCTTGGCGGGGATACGGTGATAGGCCATCATAGCGTAATAGGCGGTAATGTGTGGCTGATTAAAAGTGTGGAACCTTTCTCCCGGATCTACTATAAAGCAGAACATAAATTTTCAGATACAAACCAGGATTAGTACAATGGCTTCCATCATAGATCTGATCGGCAATACGCCGATGGTAGAATTAAAGAAGATATCCGCCAACCCGGCTGTTAAGATTTTCGCGAAGCTGGAAGGCAACAATCCCGCCGGCAGCGTGAAGGACAGGGCAGCCTATGGCATGATCAAAGGTGCGCTCGACCGGGGCGATATTAAACCCGGTATGAAACTGATAGAAGCCACCAGCGGTAACACCGGTATTGCACTGGCCATGATTGCCAGCATTTTCGGTCTTGAAATAGAGCTGGTAATGCCTGCAGATGCTACGCGGGAAAGGGTGCTTACCATGGAAGTATATGGTGCAAAAGTAACGCTTACGCCAAAAGAGCTATCCATGGAAGGTTCTATTGACTACGCCAATGCACAGATGGCCAAAGGCGGCTATTATATGCTGAACCAGTTTGCCAATCCCGACAACTATGGTATGCATTATAAAACCACCGGGCCGGAAATATGGAAAGATACCAACGGCGAAGTAACCCACTTTGTGAGCGCCATGGGAACCACCGGAACCATTATGGGCGTATCGCGCTTCTTAAAGGAGCAGAACCCGGACGTACAGATCGTAGGATGTCAGCCTACCGAAGGTTCAAGGATCCCGGGCATCCGTAAGTGGCCGGAGGCTTATCTTCCAAAAATATTCGAAAGACCAAGGGTAGACCGTATCATGGATATTTCAGAAGAAGAAGCGAGGACTATGACAAAAAGACTGGCGAAAGAAGAAGCGATCTTTTGCGGCATGAGCAGCGGGGGCGCTGTGGCCGCGGCAGCA
>NZ_DATMTE010000517.1:0-2826 GCF_035564935.1 Chitinophaga sp.
TACTATACTGGGTGAGACTGGCAATATGTGTGAGTGTACGGTTTGTTTCGAGTACCATTTTGAAAACGAACGCCATTTTCTCCTGCAGGATCAATTCTTCTACGGTGATCAGGAATTGCTGTTCAAACGGGGCTTCCAGAAACTCGGAAACCACCCCAAATCTATAGCAGAGCGCTTCTTTAGTGGTTACTTCCTCCGGGTGATGAATGATATAATTGGCTATTTCCCGCAGCTTTTCCCGGTACTGCTCCATCAGCATCAGCGGCGGGGGCGCCTGCAGGTAACGGAGGTAGGTAGCATAAAAGTCGATGGCATTGCGCCGGAAAAAGGCATCTGCAGCTTCTCCTACGGCTTTAAAGCTGCGGATCCGGTGCATGATCTGGTAGTTGACTTCGTTGAGATGATAAGGCGTTTGTCTGACAGGCTGTTTATCAACAGTAGGTTCGTTTACATTCAGTGCGCCGAATAGTGGAAACTCCGTCACCAGGTATTTGGTAAACGGAAGGTGGAGGTTTACTTCGAAGCTGATCACAAATTCCTTTTCCGTGATCATGGTAGCTGTATCAGAAGCGCCTTTCAGCGTATTAAACTCCTTTTTCCCTGGTTTAACGGTCATGGGTAATCCTGGTGCATTCCCCGCAAAGCCGGAAATGCCAACCGGTAAATAGTGCTTACCAGGAGCTACGGTAGTGAGTGCTATCCCTTTCTTCAAATGAATGAGGTGATAGGAAATGGACAGTTCATTGGCCTGGATATGCTGATCTATGATCACGCCATCTTCATCAATATCGGTAAAGCATTTGGCATTGGGGATCAGCTGGGAATGCAGGTAACCCGGAACCTGTTCATAGGTAGTGCAAACTCTTTTCCCCGGGTTGATCAGGAGGTATTTGGTTGCTGGTTGACTCATGGTTATTATCCTTTGATATTGCCTGTTACTTAAAATGCAGTGTACTGTCTGCCGTAAAATAATAATCAGTACCTGTGGTGGCTTTTATCCCTTCCAGGAAGAAGCTCATAGATGTATTTTTATCCAGGAGGCCGGTAAAAGTGCGGCTTGCCAGGTCGGGATGATCCAGGGAAGCGCGCACGCCATACCACCGGAAAATGGTATTACAGATTTCATCGAGACGGGTATCAGAAAAGCAGTATAATCCTTTCTGCCATCCCAGTTCTACGGTGGCATTAAATGGTTGTGTATCGAGGGTAGCCGCCTGTTTGTTGAAGATGGCCTGCTGCCCGGGCTTCATGGTCACCGTTTTTTTGCCGGCTTTCATCCGCACCTTGCCATCCACCAGGGATACTTTAACGAGGCTGCTGTCGTAGCTGTTGATATTAAAGCTGGTGCCCAGTACTTCCACGGTACTATTGGGGAGGTGTACCAGGAAAGGCTTGCCTGCCCGCCTGGCGATGTTCAGGTAGGCTTCCCCGTTCAGTGTAACTTCCCTGGTCCCGCCTTTGAAGGTAGCGGGGAATTTCATGACGGTGGCAGCGTTGAGTGTAATAACAGAACCATCCGGGAGGGCCACTTCATAGCTTTTCCCATGCGGTACCGTCAGGGACCGGATTCCCTGTGGCAGGTCGTCTGCAGCATTAAGGTAAAGGGTATTGTTTTTATTGGGAACCGGTTTGCCACCAATGGTTACGCTGCCGGCGGACTGGGTAAGGTTAATGGTAGGCTGGCCGCTCACCTCCAGCAGCACATCTTTATTAATGGCAGCCACCGGCGCCGGTTTGGGGCTGGCAAAAAAGTTCCACTTCCACGCGGAAAATGCAACAATGGCAATCACTGCGGCTGCTGCGGCCCAGGGGAGTAATACCCGGTATAACGGCCTGTCCTGTTTAAAATCAATGATTTCCAGCCATGGGGCAGGAGGAGGGGGAACCTGCATCCTGGAAAGCTTTTCCCACTTTTCCCTTACTGATCCGTCTTCCTCGATAAGTTCCTCCAGCAATTGATCATCTGCTGCGGAAATTGTTCCCGCAAGCTTCTCTGTCATTAGCCTGTATATTTCTTCTGCGCTGTTCATGTACACTATTAACCGTTTATTTAACCGGGCGGGGTATTAGAAAAGAATTTTTTTTAAGGACGCCCTTAAAGTTTTCAGCGCGTTGGCTACCTGTTTTTTTACAGTTTCTTCAGTGGTATCCATGAAGGCTGCTATTTCCTTCCGGGTTTTATGTTCCTGGTAAGCCAGCCGGAATGCCACCGACTGGCGTTCCGGAAGCTGGTTGATGGCGGTTTCCAACTGCTCTTTCAGCTCATCGTTCTCTAACCTGCTTTTAGGAGTTGTGTAAGTGTCGGGCAGCATGATATCCTTTAATCTTTTGTTTCGCGTGGCATCTTTGGAAATTTTATTTAAACAGCGGTTACGGACGCTGACGAAAAGAAAGTTTTTGAGAGATTGAGTGTTGCTCAGGTCGATCCTCGCACTCAGGTCCTTCTGCCAGAAATCCACAAAAAAATCCTGGACCAGTTCCTGGGCTTCCGTTTCATTTTTCAATATAGTATATGCAGTTACGTACAGCCATTCACGATAGCTTTCATAAAAATACCGGAAAGCGGATACGCTGCCCGATTTCAGTTGTGCAAGCAGTTCAATATCGTTGATAGATGCACTCATGCTGGGATTTAGTTGATAATCGCAAGCCCGGTGCCGGCTGCTGTTGTCAATGGTTATTGGTACGATACGCGGTTAGGAAATACGTCGGACAGGCAGCCACAGCATGGCTATTTTAAGCAATGAAGAACATCCACCTGTAACACAACTGATTTTATTACAATAACATGCACACTATAGGTATATTCGGCCAGGGGGAATGCCC
>NZ_DATMTE010000518.1:0-1871 GCF_035564935.1 Chitinophaga sp.
ATTCTCCGGGCTTTTCATTTCTTCATCGGTAAGTAGAACGGGAATGTTCATTTGTGTCAGCGTTTGCCTGCTCTGCATTGATAAACCCTTTAGCTGTTAGCGCTTTCTATGCCTGTTCTTTTTTTCATTCAGGATATGAAATGCTTCCATCAGTCGTTGCAGTTCCTGTATAAAATCCATCAGGCCTTCCCGGATGCATCCCTCGTCATAAGCGCTTTGGCCATTGCATAACGCTAACTGCTGCCAGCGCTGTATTTCTTGTTTTAGATCATCCAGGTGGTAGTTTTGAAACACTTCCCGCAGGCCGTGAAACGGCCGCTTGCCGGCTTGGCTGAAAAAGTGCCAGGGCTTGTTAAAACGTTTCCGAGTGGATTGATTAGTTTCCATGCAAGGTATATTTATTTGTCAAGGACGTTCTGCAGCTCCGGCCGTTCGCTGGATATAGGAACAGGTGGTGGCGGCGCGGTCACAATGGCCTTTCCCGCTTCTGATAGAATTTCGTGGATGCGCCTGATTTTTTCGGTAAGGGTTGACAGCTCTTCATCGGTGATCTTGTAATCTTCTTTATAGCGGGTATCTATATAGGCTTTTTGCAACAGGTTAAACAGGCGTTTCTCCTGCTCCGTTTGCCGGGGAAATAGTTGTGGCAGTTGATAAGCTACCAGGCTGCCATAGCGGAGCAGCCGATCAATGCTGTGGGTATTGGCATGATAGCCGGTCCCCACTTTCAGCAATGTTCGCAAAGCCTGTTCGGCGGACTGGTGTAGCATAAATGCTGCCATTTTGTGTTGTTTGCGTACGCGGTACAATTCCGCACCTGCCAGGAACTCTTTGGCTTTGGATAGCCCGTCTTCCCATTGTTTGGTGGCTTCTTTATTGTTGATGGATGCTTTTATTTCGGTAATATCTTCCCGGCAAATGTTTCCGAGATCGTACAACACTGGTGCATATTGCCATACAGCCATTGCAAACGGGAGACCCGCTTGCAGCCACTCTATAAAGGTAGACGTTTGTAATACAAGCGTAGTAACCGGCATGGTGTTGCTACAATGGTTTTCTATCTTGTCCTGCCAGTCGTGCAGCTCTTTGTTAGCAAGGTTTGGCAGAAGGATCAGGAGCGTGCAATCTGATATATTCTGGCAAGAAGGGGCCAATTCATTAAATATGCTCTCACATCTTTTGCGGTGAAGCGTAGCGCCCAGCAGGAAAATCATATCCGGATTAGCCGCTCTTACAATTACCTCCACAAGCTGCTGCTGGTGAAAGGAGAAAGCCTCCCGGCAAAGGTGGTAGATGACGAACGGTTTCATAATACCTCCTTTTTTGATAGTTTTCGCCTGGGTTTCCGGAACCATTTCTTAAACCAATAGGTGTGGTGTTTATCCCGCCAGTTTGCATACAGATCAATGAGTTTCATTTTACCATCTTTAGGAAATAGCAATCCTAACGCATCCATTTCCCTAAACATTTGTCGGATGTCTTCTTCAGTATAATGATGTTGGCCATAGCCATGTGCGATAAAATAATTAATAAGGTGTTCTTTGGCCAGATCTCTTCCTTCCCGCTTCCAACTGCCACAGGATAAATCATCGGTAAAATCCCGGATGATTTCCTCCGGGGTTTTATCCACTAACTTGCATAGTAGCAGAAATTGATATGGGAAAATGAATTTAATTTCGGCGTGACGATCATAAGCGCCGGTTTGCCATTTTAGCTCAGGCTTGGGTTTGCGCCGATGTTGCTTGCTGGTTGGATTCTTTTTCATGGTGAGGAACATTGAGAAGTGTGGAATATGTGTGAGCAGACTAACCGGCGGTACATAAAAAAGACGTGGGTTAGTCTTACGGCTCCTGAGGGCTGCGACACCCTAA
>NZ_DATMTE010000519.1:0-5008 GCF_035564935.1 Chitinophaga sp.
ATTAATCAGGTGCTGCCGTTATTCTTTATCCTATGAAATATTGTTTATGACTCAACCTGCCCGCGGTGTCTCTGCTGCTGTTTATACCGGTTTGTATCAGTATTGTTGCTTCGGGGCAGTCGATCTACCTTCATCCATACGCTGCCGCCAATGGCCAGGCCAGTTATATTGATCCCTGCGTACAGTTTATTTTCCTGTGATAACGAAGGGCTATTTTAAAGTAGTTAAGAAGCATACAGGAAGATAATATATTTTACTATCGGTTATTTCCCCCAACGGGAGATCGTATCCAGCATAAACGCTGCCCTTTCCTGCACCGTTGTTTCAGGTAGCTGAACCAGCCTGTATTCCAGCCGGCTGTACACTTTTACCATGCTTTCATAAGTAAGCACTGCTTCTTCAAAAGATTGTTTACGTTCTTTATCCTGTTCATAAATGGACAGCCACGGCGGTGTAATAAACACCGTTTCATTGAACCTGTATGAGGCGGCCGCCCGGTACATCTCCTGCGGTACCGGCAACCCGCAAAGCTCGAGGTACCCGATGGTATCTGCAATGCCCCTGTCAAAAAATACAAACCCATTTCCGTCAGGCTGCATGCGGTAGTCGCGCAGCGACTGCTCAAACATCAGCCATGCAAACGCCTCCCGGTCGGCCCATGGCAACGCCTGTCCGCCTGCCGCTACCTGCTGCCGTATAATGTCCCGTCCTGTTTCCGGCACTATAGCATATCCCTGTTCACCGAGCGCGGTTATAACAGCGGTTTTGCCCATACCCGGCCCACCCGTAACAATAAAAAACCGATCCCTGGTAATTTTATTCATCTTCATAAAATAAATTAAAAATTAAAAACTCCACCCTCCGCTGCATTAAAAACAAAATCAGTGTAATCAGCATAATCCTGCGTCCGACAAAATCAGCTGCATGAAAAAGAAGGGAATAAAGAGAGTTGAAAAAAACAACCGTTATGGAGTATCTTTGCGGTATCTATGCCGCAGGGAGTCAAGGAATTTCTATACCGTTCAGTTGAGTATCACTGGAACAACATTGTCAATGTTGGCATACATCCTGCTATGCCTTATATAGAATCCAGGCGCACAAAGTTATTAAATTTACTTTCATTACCCTGTATTCCCTGCATGTTTTTTTATTGCGTGGTAAATTTAATGCAGGGCCGCTACCTCCTGGCGGGGCTGAACGCCACTACTACCTTTATTTGTATACTGGTATTGATTTTCCATAAATACCGGAAATACCTCAGCGCCAGGCTGGTGCTTATTTGTACCAGTATCCTGATCTATACGTTTACCGGTGTTTATTTCCACAACGGCGCAGAATATTTTTTACTGAACATTCTTTTTATCGTTATCCTGATCTACGATAATAAGTGGATAGTAGGTACGCTGAGCCTGCTGGTGATCACGGCATTTATGCTGATCATATTTATGCCGCAATCGTGGTACCTGGCGCCGCCCGTACCTGTAGAAAGGATTTGGGGGAACGTGGCAGTATCATTACTGTTCATTGTAGTGGCGCTCAGTTTTTTTAAGCACGTCCAGTCGGATTACCAGCGGGAAATTGAGCAGCAGCAACAGGCGCTGGTATCCATGAACAAGGATAAAGAGAAACTTTTTTCTATTGTGGCGCACGATATCCGCAGTCCGTTGGCTACACTGGAAAGCCTGCTGGATATGTTCCGGAGAGGACAGTATCCCCGCAATGACATGGAAGAAGCGGCGGATGTGCTGCATAAAAAAGTATCGCAGCTGGGTATTACGCTCGATAATGTGCTGCGTTGGAGTACCCGCAGCATGAAAGGGATCCAGACCCGGCGCAGAGATTTTTTACTGGCCCCGGTGGTAACGGAGGTACTGCATTTTTTTGAAGGGATTATACAGCAAAAGCAGATCAGGATAGACTTGCAGATACCGGTGACTGCCGCTTTGTATGCGGACCGCGACCAGGTATCGGTGATCCTCCGCAACCTCTTCAGCAATGCGCTGAAATTCAGTTATCCCGGCGGTAACATCGAACTGGTGGCAGATGTAACGGAGGAAGTGGTGATCACTATTACCGACCACGGCATGGGCATGTCGGCGCAGCAGCTCAGTACACTGTTTACCTCTCACCAGTACCCGGGTTATGGTACGGACGGGGAACGCGGTACCGGTCTTGGCCTGCTGCTTTGCCGGGAGTTCGCAGAACAGAATGGGGGTGTAATTGAAGTGAAAAGCCTGCCGGAGAGCGGTACAAGTTTTACGTTGCATTTTATGAAGGGCGACTTCTCCCCGGAAGATGACGCCGCTTTCAACTGAAGGGCTGTTGCAGGGCGTGCTGCATACGTATTATATGCCCGCGGTGATGAACCCCCCATTGGTCAATAGCGGCAACAACAGGCAGTATACTTTCTCCTGTGTGTGTAAGATAATATTCCACTTTCAGCGGGGTGCCGGGATAGCTCTTTTTATATACCATCCCATACTCTTCCAGTTCCCGCAACTGCATATTGATCACTCTCGGCGCGGCAGTATTGATGGCGGTGTGCAGCTCACTGGGCCTGCGGATCCCTTTGCTGATGCTGTCCAGTATACAGGCTTTCCATTTCCCGCTCAATACTTTCATGCTCACGTTAATACCGCATTCCAGGTCTTCAGGTATTTTTCTCTCGTACATATACAGGTGATTAGATCACAATTTTAAAGAATTATTGGCGGACAGGGAACAAAGATTCCCGCAGGGAATAATTTTTCCCTTATTTTTTCTACGCAGCGTTCTGCGGAGCTTTGTGTCATAAAATGATGAATGTATGATAACAACGATCAACAAGCAAAACGCAGTTACCCTGATTGGTTTGGGCGCAATGGGTATTACACTGGCAAAACTTTTACTCGCCGCAGGACATAAGGTGACCGTATGGAACCGCAGCCCGGAGAAGGCCGCTGCACTTACCCGTGAAGGAGCAGTACCGGCGCCGGATGCAGCTACCGCTGTTGCCGCCAGCCCGGTCACCGTGATTTGCGTTTACAACCACGCCGCCACCATGGCTATACTGGATACCCCGGAGGTAAAAGCTGCCATTAAAAACCGTGCATTATTACAACTCACTACTATCAGCCCGGCGGAAGCCCGCTTTACGGGCGAGTGGGCGGAGGCTAACGGCGCCGCCTATATGAATGGCGCCATCCAGGCAGCCCCTTCACAAATGGGCCGCGCCGATACGCCGATCCTGCTGTCTGGCGCAGCTGATGTGTACAAGTTACTAATACCCGTACTCAGGGTGTTTGGTGGCGGCATCACTTATCTCGGCGCTGGTATCAGCGCCGCGCCCACTATGGACCTGGCCACCCTGTCCTACATCTACGGATCAGTGATCGGCTTCCTGCACGGGGCAAGGATCACGGAAGCGGAAGGGTTGGGAGTAGATCAGTACGCCGCCATTGTAGCAGGGATTACACCAACTTTTGGCGCCTTCCTGCAACATGAAGGCAACATGATCCATACTAATAACTTTGCCGTAACGGAAAGCCCTATGCGTATTTCCATTGAGGCTACAGCGCGACTGGAAGCCACTGCCCGTGAAGCCGGTATCAATTCAGATTTCCCCGCCTTTGCCGCGGCACTGTTCAAAAAGGCCGGTGCAGCAGGCTATGCAGATGAAGAAGCGGCAGCGCTGATCAAAGTTTTGCGCCATCCTGCCTGAGCTGGTTTTTATTTATAGTTGCCTTTTAAAAAAAGGCGCTATGCATCCTGGTGATTGAAGATGTGCAAAGGGTAGCGGAGTCAGGACACTACAGGACAGTTTATTGCGGGTATTCACTATCTTGTTCTATTCCACGTTTTAACTGTTCAATATGAAAAAATACCTTGTTCCTGTTGCCGGTTTAATGCTGCTTGCTGTTACAGCGGCTGGCCAGGCCGCCAAAGGCCCGGCGCCGCTGAAGTTTGAGAAACGGTTCATCGCAGCAGAGAGTTATGAATCAGTAGCCGTAATGGATGTTAATAATGATAAGGTGCCGGACCTGGTATCCGGCGCGTACTGGTATGAAGGCCCGGCTTATTTCACGCGGCATTACATTGGCCCGGTAAAACAATTCGGCGAATACTGGGACGACTTCTCCACCATCCCGTTTGATGTGAACGGCGACGGCCGGATGGACTACATCACCGGCGGCTGGTTTGGCAAAACCCTGGTATGGAAGGAAAACCCCGGCAACGATTCGGAATGGAAAGAACATGTGATAGCCACTCCCGGCAATATTGAAACTACCCGCGCCTGGGACCTGGACGGCGACGGTATACCGGAAATAGTTCCCAATACGCCTAATGACCCGCTGGTGGTATACCACCAAACAAAAGGCAGCGCCACCTTCACGGCGCATAAAATACTGGATCGCAAATCAGGCCACGGCCTGGGTTGCGGAGACATTAACGGCGACGGCCGTACGGACCTGGTAGTACCCGAAGGATGGCTGGAAGCACCCGCCTCGCCCTACAGCGCCGCATGGACGTTTCACCCCGGGTTTAACCTGGGCACCGCCAGCGTACCCGTAATAGTGGCGGATGTAAATAAAGACGGGCTGCCTGATCTGATTGCAGGGCAGGGGCATGATTACGGGCTCGACTGGTACGAGCAGAAAAAAGATCCCAAAACAAATAAACGGCAATGGATCAAACACGCCATCGATCCTTTCAATTCACAATATCATACCATGCTGTGGGAAGATATAGATGGAGATGGGGAGCCGGAACTGGTAACCGGCAAACGTTACCGCGCACACAACGATCATGATCCGGGCTCTGATGATCCCTGCGGTATCTACTACTTCAAATGGAACGGCAACTCATTTACCAAACAGGTGATCAGCTACGGATCAAAAGGAGCGGGGTTGTATTTTGTAACACACGACCTTACCGGCTCCGGCAAAAAAGATGTGATAGTAGCCGGTAAAGATGGATTGTTTATCTTCTTTAATAAAGGTAACAGGTAATATCATCACCTGCTGCCTGC
>NZ_DATMTE010000520.1:0-2286 GCF_035564935.1 Chitinophaga sp.
ATCTGGTTCAAATCAGAAGCCGCCCCAAAGTCTGTCAGGCAGGAATAATACTTATCCTTTAGCTGTTCATGCAAAAGCAATCCAAGCGACATCAAAGTATCACCATTAAAAACAAAAGCAGCCTTTGCTATATCCTCGTTATTCGCATAAATAATTGTTTGCTTATCGGATTTTTTCATAACCAGGTCCGCCATTGCGCGTGTTTTCAGATCCACCAATACTTTAGGTTTCATCATTAACGAACTGCCATTACGGATTATATCATTGTGGTCAATATCTTCTGCACAGCGCATTAACAACGCTTTGTGTTTGTTGAACAGGGTTGTATTCTTACTTACCTGTTGATACCAGTTTGTGATGTCTTTAAATGCTGATTCGTCGTCATAGATATTAGCGCCCCATTTTTTTGAAAGCATTAACCCGGTTGTTCTGTCGGCTGGAAAAATATAGGTGGCCAGAAAGTAAGCGGGAGGAATAAGATCATCTGCCACTATGCCGGAAAGGTCAGCCATTGTTTCCCGGTGATCGAGGTTGTATTTTTTTAGCCAGCTGGCAAACGAACTGAATGAGGTATTACGCGAACTGCTGTTGGCCAGCGAAATTCTTACAAGAGAGTCAACAGTTGTGGAATCAAACGGCCTTTTATCGGTGAGGTAGTCATTTAGCGGACGTAATAGCCAGTCTTCATAAAGTAAAACAATATGCCTGAATTTTTTCTGACTAACCAGGTATGCAGCTATTTCCATACTTAATCCTGTCGATTCCTTTGCAAAAGGTGTAACGTTTCCAATGCCCACTACTTTTGTATGCGCAGGTATTTTATTGTCAAACCCGGCCGCTATATTTCCCATAGCCAATGTTAGCGGCGTATTAGCAACTTTTCCTGCATGCTGCCCACTTGCGCTCAGAAGCGGCGTAAACAGCAACATTATTGTAACAGCTTTTTTTATGCATACTTTCATCATGCTATTCTGGTTGCAATACCTTGCCGGGATGGCAATAGAAAATTGTCTTATGTTCATCTGCTGTTTACCGGTTTAGGATATGGAGTAATGTTATTAAATATCACAAGAACATCAAAAGCCTGGTTGGAAGGCATTATCAACTGATTGCCATATATGTCGATCAAATTCAGCTTGTCGTATGTTTTGCTGGCAGGAAGATCCTGATCAAAGAAAATACCGCCGGGAATACCATAATTCTTTAACAGGTTGCTGGCAATTGTTGTACGTTCCGCTGTGAAGTGCTTCTCACGGATTACCCTGCTGCCGGGCACTGCTTTTTCACCTGTTACTACGTAAACATCTGCCTCATTGGAAAAATCTGTAAGCAACATAAAATAATGGGATCTGTACCGCTCTTTCAGGTATTTACCCATATAGCCGTCAATGGTGGAAATATGACCATTATGCGCCCATATGATGGTTTTTTGAGAACCAGCTAGATGGATTGCATTAACAGCCATGATACTATCCCGGTACTTATTTGCCCTGGTTTCATTCCCCGCCGATGTTACCGTTTTCAATGCGTTGTATTGCATCGAATGTGTTTCGTTCTGCAGATGATATTGCAACTCGTCCAACTCATCCTTCTTCATCCCTTTCCCGAGCTTACTTTTATTGGTATTGAACCATGTATTTACCGAGGCTATTCTTGATGCATCAGTTACCTGGTTATTGTTCCAGTGATACAGCAATCTTTGCCCACTAGCAGGATCAAACGGGATAATGTAGTTATATAAAAAAAAGTTCCGGAATCCTGCATCCATGCTTAAATCGAATCCGGTTACCTTCACCATTTCCCGGGGATGTGCCAGGTTATATATTTTAATCCAGCGAAACAAGCGACTAAATACCTCCTGCGTATTCGGCAAGCCTGTGGCTGTCACTTTTGCCAAAGAATCGGCCACAGCAAGTTCTTTGATATTGTTATTGAGCAGGTATTGCCTGACCGGCCTCACGGATACTATATCAGGAAATTCCAAAAGAATGTTCCTGTATCCCCTGTTTTCAATAAGATATTGGGCCATCTTGGCTTTTAGCGCCAGCGGTTCATAGCCTCCATGGCTTACTTCACCCAGCCCTACTACTTGTACATCGTTATCTATTGATTTATTAAAAACAGATTGGACCCAGGCGGTACTTGAATCTAATGAAAGCGATCCTGGTTCGGAAAAAAGAATTTTACCGTTACCCTGGGCAGTGGATGAACACCAGGCAAAGGTGTTAATAACAGCGGCTATTAATATTTTCTCAATCCAGTGTAATCGGATAGTATGCATAAAAA
>NZ_DATMTE010000521.1:0-13112 GCF_035564935.1 Chitinophaga sp.
TTCATACCAGTACAGATATGTCTCTTTGGTGAATTTCGTCTTCACGTCTGTTTTAGTTTGCACTCTTTCTAAATTTGTTCGCAAATATAACAGGAAAATCGTAAAATATAAATATCAATTCTAATTCCCATTAAATTATGCAATTTCATCAATTTCAAACAGTTTTGCATTTAATTGCACCTGTATCACAGGGAAGTTCCGATTAGAGCGGATTTTTATCACTTATACAATTGATATTTTTCGCATATTATTAATTATGAATATTTTTTTTCTTTGCTTTATATAAATAAGATATCGCTCGTTCAGTTCAAAAATTACCACCAGGCGACCTTTTCCTTCGGCCACCGGGTGGTAGGCATTACCGGCCGCAACGGCGCCGGCAAAACCAACCTGCTGGACGCCATCTACTACCTTTGCTTCACCCGCAGCTATTTTACCAGCAGCGACAACCAGAATGTCCGCTACCTAACCAATGGCTTCCGGCTGGAAGGCTACCTGGAAAAAAATAACCAGGAAGAAAAGATTGTATGCACCCTCAAAGACGGGCGCAAGGAAATAAGTTTAAATGAAGAACGGTACGACCGGTTCTCCCGTCATATAGGGCAGTTTCCTGCAGTAATGATTGCACCTGATGATGCAGACATCATCCTGGGTGGCAGCGAGGAAAGGCGCAAATGGCTGGATAGTCTTCTCTCCCAGCTCTACCCCGAGTACCTCGACCACCTGATCATCTACCAGAAAATATTATTACAACGCAACAGCCTCCTGAAAAACATGGCGGCTACCGGGCAAAACCAGGACAGCCTCCTGGATGTATTTGACCTGCAACTGGTGATGCACGGAGTACCGGTGTATGAAACCCGGAAAGCCTTCCTGCAAACCTTTATACCGCAGGTGCAGCGCCTCTATGATTATATTGCCGGCACCCACGAAGTGGTGAATATTCAATACCAGTGCACCCTGCAGGAGGAAGATTATGCCCTGCAACTGAACCAGGCAAGGTACCGCGATATGCAGCTGCAGCGTACCACCACCGGCATTCACCGTGATGATCTTCTTTTCCTCCTGAACGATCACCTTATGAAAAGCAGCGCCTCACAGGGGCAACGCAAAAGTTTCCTGTTTGCCCTGAAACTGGCGCAGTTTGAAGTGATCCGGCAACATAAAAAATTTCCGCCCCTGCTCCTGCTGGACGACATATTTGAAAAGCTGGACCAGGAAAGAGTGAGCCGCCTCATTGCATTGGTGGCCAGCGATAATTATGGCCAGGTATTTATTACGGATACACATGCAGAACGGCTGCAGCAGGCCTTTGCAGGTACCGGGCAAAATATACAGCTCATTGCTGTATAGCATATAGCTTCCGGCAACAAAATACGTTGCTGAAAGCTACATACCAACAAAAAATCACTAGCTTCGCACCATGCGTCATGGAACTACCAGTATAGGAGATGCCCTCCGGGAATTTATGAATAAGAGCAGGATGAAACCCCGCCTCACGGAGGTACGCATCCAGGAAAACTGGGAGAAACTGATGGGCAAAACCATTGCCCGCTACACACAGAGCATCCAGCTGATCGATCATAAACTGATCGTTACAACTACGGTGGCGCCGCTAAAACAGGAATTAACTTATTCGAAAGATAAGATCATCAAGCTGGTGAATGAAATGCTCGGAGAGAGCATTGTAAAGGATGTGATGATCCGGTAGGCAGGGATCAGTTGGAGGCGAACTGCCTGATCAGATGGTTGACATCCGCTATTTTCAGGGTGGTTTGCAGGTTTACGATCACAAACTCGTTTTCTTCCTGCACCAGCATTACCACGTTACCTAATTCATCGTCTTTCCCCTTGTTGAGTATATGCACCCGGCTTCCATTTTCTCTCGCTTCCATTAACAGGTCGAAATTTTCGTTCCGCTGCAGGTTGCTTTTCAGGTCGGCGATATCATCATAACTAACAGTACCGCCTTTTACATTGGAGATGGTATATACTTTTACCTTCTGTATGCCTTTGAGTGCGTGTCCCATGGCTTTGGCATCGGCGTCTTCGTTGTCGAACGACAGGCACAGGCTTCCCAGGTTGAGCGCAAATTTGCCCAGGTTTATGGTGTGTATTTCCGCGCTTCCTTTGTATTTGTTGCGGAATTCGCGCAGGCATTTGTCCTGGGCCTTTACAGCAGTGGCCGATAAGAACATGCAACCGGCAGCAATGAGCAATGATTTCATGGGAGTAGTTTTAAAAGTTATTTCTTCTTCTTCACGTTTTTGAGTTTATCCATTCCCTGGATACTAACGCCATTGGCGATCTGGGATATTTCGTTGAGATCCATATTGCCCACCAGGCTCATGGCCAGGAATTCGCCGGAGCCGCCTACCAGCATCACCAGTTCATTGATGTTGCCTTTGGCGTCTTCCTTTACCATGAATTTTACGTCGCTGTCTTTGTCGCGCACCGTCATCAGTTCTTCAAAGTCGCTGCCAATGAATGCAGCAGCTTCCTTGTATAGCCGGGGGCCATCTTTCGTGGTTTCCTTGGTGAGAATACGGAGTCCTTTCAGCTTCTGGATCACCTTCATCATGTTCCTGGCATCCGCATCCCCGGGGTCCAGTTTGGCGAACATGCTGAACATTTTCGGCGTGATGGTGATCACCGTGAAGCTGCGGTCGTTCTCGTATTTCTGGAAGAACCGCTCAATGGCACTCCCCTGCTGCGCAAAGAGGTGAAAACTGGCGAAGACCGCCACTAGTAATAACAAGAATCGTTTCATCTTTCTAAAATTTATATCAGGTTTTAAAATGGCCGTTGATTAATCTTCTTTTCCTTCCACTACGGCAGTGGCTTCGCTGAAATAAGACAGCTGCTGCATCTTTGAGGTACCTTTATGAAGGTTTTTGGCCAGCAGTTGCAAAGCTCTCTTTGTTTCGTCCAGCGCTTTCTGCGGGTCGTTCATTTCCTGCTGCTGTAAAGCTACCAGCACCTGTTGTTCCCGCCGCTGGTGCTGCTTAAGTGCATAACCGATACCTATTGCCACCATAATCACAGCGGCATACTTCATCCAGTGCCGCCAGGGCGACAGCCTCACGATCTTTACCGGGGGGGCTTCCCATACTTTTTCCGCTTCGCGGTGAAAGTACCCGAACAAGGGCGCCGCTTCCTGCAGGGCTTCCGGCAGGCCGGCGTGCGGTGTGCTGAAAAAATCACGTAATACCGCTTCCTCTTCGAGGGAAGTTTCTCCTTCCCAATACTTTTCCACCAATACAGTGATGTGTTTATAATCCATATACCTGCAGGTTTTGTAGTTTTTCGCGTACCGTTTTACGGGCACGGTGCAAATTCACTTTAACGTCGTTCATGTCTATATCAAGTATGTCGGCGATCTCCTGGTAGGAATGCCCGTCAATATCCCTCAGCTGGAGAATGGTGCGGTATTTTTCCGGCAGGGCGTTGATGGCCACATGCACTTTTTCCATGACATCGTTCTGTTCCGTTACCGCATGAGGGCTTTGCTGATGTAAAGCCGGCAGCTCTCCTGCCCTGTCCAGTTCATCGGCCACCCGGTATTTCCTGGATTTGATCTTATCCAGGGCCAGGTTGCGGGTAATACGCATGCACCAGGCCTCCATATTCTGTAGTTCCGCCATTTTCTCCTGCATGCCCCATACTTTCATGAGGGCATCCTGGATAATATCCTGCGCGTCTTCCTCGTTGCCCAGCAGGCGGAACGCAAAGCGGTAAAGCTTTTGCCTGACTGGAACTACTTCGGTAAGAAATCTATCTAATGACATGCAGAATAGTGCGTTTTGAAAGAAGACGACTGTAAATCGGAGATGTTACAAAGATGGTGATATTTTTTTGCGCGAAGGTTGTCTGACTCAGGATTATGATGATTTCGCTGATTTCACTGATTTTTTTTTGTTTATAATAGTAAAGGGCGATAAAAAGCGAATATATCCGCTTGTATCTCCTTTAATTTCTATAACTCCCAAAAAAAATCAGTAAAATCAGCGAAATCATCATAATCCTGAGTCAGACAAACTCCGCGCTGTTGTATTCATGTAGTCTAACAAATCGTCATGTTAAATAAGATCATTCATTTTTCCGTTAGGAATAAACTGATCATTGGCCTGTTTATACTGGCATTGATCGGCTGGGGCAGTTACTCCGTAACACAACTGCCTGTTGATGCGGTTCCTGATATCACCAATAACCAGGTGCTGGTGATCACATCGGCGCCAAGTCTTGGTGCGCCGGATGTGGAACGGTTCATTACTGTACCCATAGAACAGGCCACCCGTAATGTGCCCGGCATTATTGAACAGCGGAGCTTTTCACGCTTCGGGCTTAGTCTTGTTACCATTGTGTTCAACGACCATACTGATGTGTACTGGGCCCGGCAGCAGATCAGTGAAAGGCTGGGCCAGGTACGGCCACAGATCCCGCCAGGTATGGGAGATCCGCAGCTGGGGCCTGTTACCACCGGCCTGGGAGAAATATTCCAATATGTGGTGAAACCCAAACCGGGTTATGAAGGCAAATACAACCTTACTGCCCTGCGCGACATACAGGACTGGATCGTAAGGCGCCAACTGCTAAGCGTGGAAGGTGTAGCCGATGTGAGCAGCTTTGGTGGGATGGTAAAACAATATGAGGTAGCCATTGACCCCGATAAACTGAGAAGCTTCGGACTAACGGTAACGGATGTATTTAAATCCCTGCAGGACAATAACCAGAATACCGGCGGTGCTTACATTGAAAAAGGCCCCAACGTGGTTT
Source organism: Chitinophaga sp. (assembly GCF_035564935.1). GTDB lineage: Bacteria > Bacteroidota > Bacteroidia > Chitinophagales > Chitinophagaceae > Chitinophaga. The sequence goes on from NZ_DATMTE010000521.1 coordinate 4,777, forward strand.
TTATCCGCAGTGAAGGGCTGGCCAAAAATATGGCAGATATCGGCAACATCGTAGTGAAGCAGGTAAGCGGCGGCGTGCCGCTGCTGGTAAGGGATGTAGCCGCCGTGAAGGAAGGGCATGCCGTGCGGTACGGCGCCACGGTATACAACGATGAAGGCGAAGTAGCCGGCGCCGTAGTGATGATGCTGAAAGGAGAAAACAGTGCCGCCGTCATAAAAGGGATTAAAAACAGGGTAAAAGAAATTGAAAAAACATTGCCGGAAGGCCTGATGATCGATCCTTTCCTGGACCGTACCAAAATGGTGGATAATGCCATTTCCACAGTAGAACGAAACCTGCTGGAAGGAGCGCTGATAGTGGTGTTTGTACTGGTGATATTTATGGGTAACATCAGGGCGGGACTGATAGTAGCTTCCGTGATCCCGCTGGCCATGTTGTTTGCTGTTATCATGATGAACCTGTTTGGCGTAAGCGGTAACCTGATGAGCCTTGGCGCACTCGATTTCGGACTGCTGGTAGATGGAGCGGTGATCATTATTGAAGCGGTTATGCATAAACTTACCAAAGGCGCGGCATTGAGAGGAACAGCCGTGATGACGCAGGAACAGATGAACAGTGAAGTGGAAACATCTGCCAAAGCGATGATGAACAGCGCAGCTTTCGGCCAGATCATTATCCTGATCGTTTATCTTCCCATCCTCTCCCTGCAGGGCATCGAAGGAAAGATGTTCCGGCCAATGGCACAAACGGTGTCTTTCGCCATCATCGGTGCATTTATTTTATCACTTACCTATGTGCCGATGATGGGCGCATTGGTGCTGAATAAAAAGTTAAGTCATAAAGACAGCTTCGCCGATAAAATGATGCGTTCGGCGCAACGGTTATACGATCCTTTGCTTAAAAGATCATTACGTACACCAAAGATGGTGGTAGCAGTGGCCTTTGTATTATTTGGCGCTGCTATCCCGGTGCTGATGTCGCTGGGCGGTGAGTTTATTCCGCAACTGGAAGAAGGAGATTTTGCAGTAGATACCAGGCTGCTCACCGGATCATCTTTAACCACTACCATCAATACTACGCAGCAATCTGCCCGGGTTTTACTGGATAAATTTCCCGAGGTGGAAAAAGTAGTGACCAAAATAGGCTCCGGTGAAATTCCCACGGACCCTATGCCCATGGAGGCTGCCGATATGATGGTAATACTGAAGCCAAAAAAAGAATGGACCAGCGCATCCTCTTTCCCGGAACTGGCAGGCAAAATGAGCCATGCACTGCAGGAGGTGCCGGGTATTGCCACCGGCTTCCAGTTTCCCGTGCAGATGCGGTTCAATGAACTGATGACAGGCGCCAGACAGGATGTGGTGTGCAAGATCTTTGGCGACGACCTGGACACATTATCGGCCTATGCCGGGAAACTGGGTAAAGTGATCCAATCCATTAACGGGGCCACGGATCTTTACACGGAAACGGTAACCGGTATCCCGCAACTGGTGGTTACCTACAACCGTGAGGCGATTGCCCGTTCCGGCGCCTCTATCAATGATATCAATAACACGCTGCAGGCTGCCTATGCAGGCGCCGTAGCTGGACTGGTGTTTGAAGCAGATAAGCGTTATGATCTTGTGATCCGCATGAACGACCGGCAGCGCCGCGACATTAATGAAATCTCCAACCTGCAGGTAGGGCTTCCGGGTGGGCAACAGGTACCTCTTAATATGCTGGCCACCATTGCCCTGCAGGACGGCCCTTACCAGATCCAGCGGGAAGATGCCCGGAGGCGTATCACGGTAGGATTTAATGTAAGGGGAAGGGATGTGCAGAGCATTGTACAGGAGCTGCAGCATAAAGTAGGCAGCCGCGTGAAATTTCCTTCCGGTTATTACGTCACTTACGGAGGGCAGTACGAGAACCTGCAACATGCCACCCGGCGCCTGGGCATTGCTTTGCCGGTGGCATTGCTGCTGATTTTCCTGCTGTTGTTTTTTGCTTTCCACAACCTGAAATATTGCGTGCTGATCTTTTCCGCTATTCCTTTATCCGCTATAGGAGGGGTGCTGGCGATATGGTTAAGAGGAATGCCTTTCAGTATTTCCGCCGGCGTAGGTTTTATCGCGCTCTTTGGTGTAGCCGTATTAAACGGGATTGTGCTAATAGGAGAAATGAATCATCTGAAAAAAGAAGGTATGACAGATACGATGCAGATCATTTTGCAGGCCACGCACGACCGGCTGCGGCCAGTGCTGATGACCGCCACCGTGGCGTCGCTTGGCTTTCTGCCAATGGCGCTGAGCCAGGGCGCCGGCGCAGAAGTGCAACGCCCGCTGGCCACCGTAGTGATAGGCGGGCTTATCACCGCTACCATGCTTACCCTGCTGGTATTACCCTGCCTGTACTACCTGGCGGAGAAAGGCTGGAAGCGGCCAACAATAAAACCCCTGGCAGTATTATTATTGTTGCTGGCCTGCCCCGGCCTGCTCAAAGCACAGGAAGCCAAGCCACTTTCCCTGCAGCAGGCGCTTCATATGGCAACGGAACAGAACCGGCAGATTGCACTGGGACGTTTGCAGGAATCTTATTATGAGGCCTTGCGGCATTCTTCTGCAGACCCTGGCAGGACTACCGTTACAGGGGAACTGGGAAATATTAACAGCACTTCCTTTGATAATAAGTTTACCATCTCCCAGGGTTTTTCCTTACCCGCCCTGTACAAAAAACAAAAGAATGTTTTTGAACAGGAATGGCTGGCGGCAAAATGGCAAACTACTTTACAGAAAGCGGAGATTGTCCGCCTGGTAAAACAGACCTACCTGCAGTTGCAGTATCTCCGCAGCAGGCGGTGGCTGCTGGAGAAAATGGACAGTACCTATTCGCGGTACACGAAGGTTGCAGCCCTGCGTTTCGAAAAAGGGGAAACCAACCTGTTGGAAAAAACATCGCTGGAAAACCAGGCCAATCAGCTGAAAATGCTGCTCCGTATGACGTATGCCGATGAGGAAGTGGCCGGTGTTCAACTGGCAACATTGCTGAATGAAAAGAGCGCTATAACGGCTACGGATACACTGAATGCCAATGTGGTACTCTATGATACCACCCTGCTGGCACAGCATCCCGTATTGCAGCTTTACCAGCAGCAGGAACGCATTGCCGCCGGAAATACACGCCTTGAAAAAGCAAAGCTGCTGCCCGACTGGAACCTGGGATACTCCAATCAATCGATTATCGGCTGGCAGATGGACAAGCAACAGGTAGACCATTATTACGGCGGTGGCTCCCGCTTTTCAACAGTGCAGGTAGGTGTGGGCATTCCCATCTTTGCCAGGGCGCAGCATGCAAAAATAAAAGCAGCCGCCCGAATGGAAGATATAGCGGCTCTGTCGCTGGAAGTAGCTACCACCAGGCTATGGGCGCAGCTGCAGCAAAACCACAGCGAATACCTGAAATACCAGCAGGCAGTAGATTACTATGCCGGCAGTGCGTTGCCGCAGGCAGATATCATGATAAGGACCGCTAACCTTACTTATAAGAACGGCGAAATCGGTTATATAGAGTGGGGCACGCTGATAAATAATGCCGTTACCCTGCAGAGTGAGTACCTGGACGCAGTGAAGGAACTGAACCTGCGTAAAATTGAGCTTGAATATTTATTGTCATCCAATCAAAATTAGTGGCATGAAAAGGTTATTGATATATAGTTTAATGATAGTAGCAGGAATGTCCTGCAAACCCAAGACTGAAACGCAGGCGGAGCCGTCTGCGGAGAAGGACGCGACGGAACAGAACACAGTGATGCTCGACAGCCTGCAAAAGAAGAATGCAGGCATTGCAACGGCCACCGCGCAGGAAGGTACCACCCATGCTACTATCCGTGCCGGCGGCTCGGTAGATGTACCTCCGCAAAGCCTGGTCTCTGTGAGCTTTCCCCTGGGAGGCTACCTGAAAAGTACCTCGCTGTTACCAGGTTCGCCGGTATCAAAAGGACAGGTAATTGCAGTGATGGAAGACCCGGCTTATGTACAGCTGCAGCAGGATTACCTTACGGCAAAGGCCAGGATGCAATACCTGGCAACGGATATGCAGCGTCAGAAAGAACTGAGTGAGGCAGATGCCACCAGTAAAAAAAGCTACCAGTTGTCGCTCAGTGAATACAATACGCAGGAAGTGCTGATACAATCGCTGGCTGCGAAGCTACGGATCATTCATATTAACCCGGATAAACTGAATCCCGGCACTATCTCCGGCGTTGTACCCATTTACGCCCCCATCAATGGTTATGTGAGTAAGGTGAATGTGAACATAGGCAAGTATGTGAATCCTGCGGATGTATTGTTTGAGCTGGTGAACCCCGACGATATCCATGCCGCCATCACCGTATTTGAGAAGGATATTAACTCCTTTCATAAAGGCATGCACGGGAAAGTAAGCCTGGTAGACAAGCCGGACGAATGGTACGATGTGGAAACCATCCTGGTAACCCGTAATGTGGATGAGAACCGCAGCGGTATACTTCACTGCCACTTTGAAAAACAGATGCTGCACCTGTTGCCGGGTATGTTCCTGAATGCCGTGTTTGAGCTGGATAATAAGCCGGCGGCAATTATACCGGAAGATGCACTGCTGCGCTACAACGGGAAAGAGTATGTATTTACCACAACTGATGAAAACAGTTTTCACCTGGTACCCGTAACTGCCGGCGACCGGGAAAATGGCAATGTAGCGCTGATGCCGGACAGCATCAACTGGCTGAAAACGAAGATTGTTGTTAAAGGAGCATATGCCCTGTTGGGAAAATTGAAAAACAAAATGGAAGATTAGTGATAACTTAGACAGTGATCATCTCTCTGAAAAATGGAAATAAATAAAACAGCGGTTTTACTGGAGCAATTCAATAAAACTATTGACATATGGATCTATCACCTTAATGACTATACGTTAGATATGCTGTGCCAGAAGCCAGGTGAGAATTGCTGGTCGCTGGGACAGGTATACCTGCACATTATAGCAGACACTGCCTGGTTTGTGGAACAGATGCAGGATTGCCTGTTGCTCAGCAATGCCAACAGCGAAAAGGAAATGCATGAGTATGCCAAAGCAATATTCGCTAATAATGGGTTTCCTGATGCTTTGCTGGAGAATCCTTCCAACGACCCCGATTCAAGACAACCGCGGGATAAGGAGGAATTATTACAGGGCCTCACAGATATAAGGCTGGAGGTGAATGACCTGTACTCAGTAGATCATCCGCAGGCAGACGGGAAAACGGAGCATCCGGGCTTCCACTTTTTTAATTCAATGGAGTGGCTTCAGTTTGCGGAGATGCATATGCGGCATCATTTGCGGCAGAAGCAGCGGATAGATGAGAAATTGTTCAGGTAAAAGCAGGTGAGGTACCTATACTTCACCTGCAATGATTTCCACTTCTTCCGGGATAACAAAAAACAGGATACACCCGGTTTTGCTGGTAACAGAATGCCTGAACCCGGGTGGGGTATACAGGTAGTCGCCTTCCAGGAGGGTGGCATGTTCCAGTACAGCATCGCCGCTCAGTACAAAAATTTCCTCTCCCCCGGGATGGTTGTGATAAGGATAATGGGCGCCCGGCTCAAATTTGAGCAGGATGGTTTTGGAGCGCCCGGAAACCTCATCGTAGCGGAGTGATTTTACAAAGATCCCCTTGTAGTGAACGTTTTTCTCAATGAGTGGTTGCCAGTCCGCCTGGTTGCTCCTGGTGATGTAATGATTGATATCTGTATTCATAACTTTGTATTTATTTATACAAAGATGAATTTTATGGCTGGCCCGGGGAATAGACAATTCTGCAAAAAGCATGTAATATTTACCGGGAGCATTGTTCTTTATACAATTTTGGGGAGATGCGGGTTTGTTTTTTGAAGAAGTTGGAAAAATAGAAAGGGTCGTTGAAGCCGAGCTTATAAGCTACTTCTTTTACGGTAAGATCGCCATAGGCCAGCAGTCTTTTTGCCTCAGCAGTAACAAGGCCGTAGATCACATGCTGCGCCGTTTTCCCGGCATGTAGCTTTGCCTGCTCATTGAGCTTTGCCTCCGTAGTGCCCAGCAATCCGGCGAATTGTGCGAGGGTATAATTATGCTCAAAATTATTCCTTACGGCTTCCAGGAACTTCAGGAACAATGCTTCCGGTTTCCAGATCTCATCGCCACGTTTCACCTTTGCACGGTTAATAGACACCAGTATTAATGCCACACGGCTGCGTACAGATATAAGGTACTGGTAAGGCTGTTCCGTTAATTCATTCCTGATCAGCGCCAGCTGTTCCGCTATAATATCCTTGTCCACAGCAATTACCTCGTTCATGGCGAAGTGGCAAAAAAGGCCGTTGTGAAAAATCAGTTCTATATCATTATCATCTTTACAGAAAAAGTCCAGTGTAAATTCCAGTATATATCCTTTGGCTTCGGGCGCCGGTTTAATATAATGGATCTGGCCTGAGGTAATAGTGATTACATCACCCGGATGGAGAACAAAGGGAGTATGGTCCACGTGTACATCCAGTTTTCCGGCGGCACAATACACCAGCACATACTTCATGATGCGTTGCGGCTTGCCGGGAAGCAGGTTTGGGTCCATCTCTTTTATTTCAATCATCCTGTGGGTGGAGGTTTGGTTGTATAGCTGAAGGTAGGATTTAAATTGCTTGTTTAAATATTTTTCTGCACGCATTTCCAGTGCGTATTAAAAAATGATTTTCACAGCGACATATTTTATTGAGAACCCCAAAAACATATCAGAATGAAATTTGAAAACGTAAGTGAATTGAAAGGTAATGCAGGTACAACAGACGGAGACCTTGTCTATCTGTTGGGATATACCAGCCGCGGAGATGGTGGCGGCGGCACATTTTACTGGGATAGTACTTCCGGCTTAACAGATAACGGCGGAACAATATTCGAAGTGTCTCCATCCAATCCCGGCAGATGGATCAGGAATATTGACGGTAACATTATAAACGTGCTGTGGTTCGGCGCTTCAGGAAACCCCGCCCATGATTCAACGACGGCGCTTCAGAAAGCAGTAGCTGCGGCGAATGCCTATGCAGTTACTTCACCTGATCCGGGTACAGCCTCTTTCGGTAATAAACCTACATTGTATTTTCCCCGGGCCGACAGGTACACATGTACTGCCACGCTGAATATTGCCGCCGGTGTAAATGTGGAAATGGAAGCGCCGGTGAACTTTGTTGACCCTACCGATTCCCTGCCGGGAATGGTAATAGGAAGCGACAGTACTACTAATGCTGCTATGCATCTTAATATCCGGATCGTTAAGGCAACAACATCGTCCTGGGTGAACGAGAATTGTATTGGGGTAAAGCTGTTTAATCTTTTATCGTCGAGGTTAAACCTGGAATACGTGAGTGGCTTTACTATTAATGCTCAAATTATTGGCAGTATTCAATGTGCCTATAACAGGGTAGGCATTGGTACGCTGAAGGAAGGTAAAGTGCAGCTGGACCTTGTGGCTGCAGGCGCGAAAGGGTTTTGTAACGAAAATGTTTTTACCGGCGGAAGGTTTAACGTCAGCTCCCTGAGTGATTTTGCAGACAGGCCCCGTTATGGTGTCAGAATAGGCATTTCGGGTGCAACAGTAAATATTCCTAACAACAACGTATTTTATAAACCCAGTTTTGAACTGGGAGCATCATTCATTACCAATCCGGCTGTTACTGAATGCAGGGCAGTATTAATCAACCAGGGAATCAATAACCGGGTATGGGACGCAAGGAATGAGAACAGCGGGCCATGTTCACTAAAGCTCACCGGTGCGAAATGTGTGCAGAACAGTGTTTATATAGGGTATACTGATCTGTCTGCCAGGGATGTAAATAATGCATCCATTCAAATAGAAGATGAAAGTAACCTCGGCAATAACCGGGTAGCCAATTATCCCAACTATTATAATGATGCCGTCAATAATAATAATTGCTGGCAATCTCTTTTCCTGCCGTTGAATATTAATAAGTATAATGCCACCTCTTACTTTTTCAGGGGATTGCATTGCGCCGATAAAGCCAGCAGCGCCGTGCTTCCTTCACGGCTCGTTGCGGCAACCGCCGCCAGTTACGTAGAATTATCAGGGAATACAGGTATTGGCGTTTTTGTAAATACCTCCACTTCAAAGAAGTTTGTTGTAAGAAAAAGCGTGGATACAGGTTTCGGAGGAAGGGTATGCGTAGTATGTTACGACAGCACAGGGAATATACTTACACCGGCTATCGGTTCTAATCTTTTTTCGCCGCATTTGTCGATTGTGAATTTAACGCAGTTTGGTGGATGCTACCTGAATAATGTGGATGCTGAAT
>NZ_DATMTE010000522.1:0-12623 GCF_035564935.1 Chitinophaga sp.
ATAATAATTAGAATATTTTAGGAAGATGATAAGCAGATCATTTTATTTCTGACGTTTAAAACAAAACGATTTGACGTTTTAAACAAAGTGGGTTGTTCCTGCGGCTTTTACCTTTGCTTCATAAAATCAATGATTATGAAAGACAATTACAACGGTGCGCTGCAACAACCCATTGGTTCCGGGTTCAACGCATTGTCAACAACAGCGGATGTGATCAGGGGAATTGACCTCCGCGGTAAAACGGCAATTGTTACCGGCGGGTACGCAGGTATAGGCCTGGAAACTGTAAAAACCCTGGTATCGGCAGGCGCTGAGGTAACCGTACCCGCCCGCGATACCGGCAAGGCGGTAAAGAACCTGGCAGGCGTGGAAAATGTAACCATTGAAGCGATGGATCTCGCAGATCCGGCATCTATAGACGCATTCGCGGAAAAGTTCCTTCGCACCGGCAAACCGCTTCACCTCCTTATCAACAACGCCGGCATTATGTGGGTACCGCTGCAAAGAGATACACGGGGGTATGAATCGCAGCTATCCACCAATCACCTGGGGCATTTCCAGCTAACGGCAAGGCTTTGGCCAGCGTTAAGGAATGCGGGCGGAGCAAGAGTGATCAGCGTATCTTCCTATGGTCACCAGATGGCGTCTTTTAATTTTGAAGATCCGAATTTCCTGGTCCGTGAGTATGATACACTACAGGGGTATGGGCAGTCGAAAACAGCTAATAACCTGTTTGCCGTGGAGTTGGACCATCGCGGTAAAGCAGCGGGAGTGAGGGCCTTTTCCCTACATCCCGGTTCGGTAAATGGCACCGACCTCGGACGCGTAGCGCCAATGGCCTTATTTCAGCAAATGGGCACCCATGATGCCGATGGTAATATTTTCCCGGAGGTGGCGGCCAAACTGAAAACTATTCCACAGGGTGCAGCTACTACCGTGTGGTGCGCTACCAGCAGCCAATTAGATGGTATAGGCGGCGTGTATTGCGAAAACGCCGATATCGCAGAACTGGATAACGGCAGTATTGCACAAAGCTACGATGAGCCTTTGTTGTTAAGAGGCGTACAGCCGTACTCGTTAGATGCCCTCAATGCTGTGAAACTGTGGGCTCTCAGCGAACAAATGACAGGGATCGTATTTACTGCCGGCTGATCTTTTATTTTGTAAATTGTGTACGTACATGGAATTTGAAACAAAATATATAACGCCCGACATTAAGCTGTCAACGTATACCGGCCGGCTTTTCAGAACCGAAGTGGTATTTGAACATCATATACTGGTGTGGTTCATTTCAGGTGAAACAAAGATTGTACTGGCCGATAATACACATGTGTTTAATGCAGGCGACATTTTCCTGATACCACGCAACCAGCTGGCCACAGTGATCAACTACCCGAAAGACGGGAAGCCCCATCAATCTGTGGCCATGCATCTTACACAGCCCCGCCTGAAGGATTTTTACCGCAGCAACCAACCGGCGCCCGGCAGGCCATCGCCCTTGAAAAACATAAGGATGTTTGATCAGCATCCCTTACTGGAAAGTTGCTTTGCTTCCCTGATCCCTTACTTTGATCTGGAAACAGATTTACCGGAAAAGATTGCGGCCCTTAAAATAGAGGAAGCCATTACCATCCTGAGAACTATCGACAAAAACCTGGATAGCCTGCTGGCTGATTTTGAAGAGCCGGGTAAAATAAACCTCACGGATTTTATGCAGCGCAATTATATGTTCAATATGCCGCTGGAGAAATTTGGCTACCTCACAGGCCGCAGCCTGGCCACCTTCAGGCGGGATTTTAAGAAAGCCTTTAACACCACGCCACAGAAATGGCTTACACAAAAAAGGCTGGAACTGGCGCATTACCAGCTTACTGAAAAGCAGCGCAAACCCATAGACGTATTTGTGGAGGCAGGTTTCGAAAACCTTTCCCATTTTTCATATGCCTTCAAAAAACACTTCGGGTATGCACCCACTGTGCTGCATGCAAAGTAACCGGCTTAATCATACCTTGTCAATCTTTTCAAGTGCTATCAAAAATGCGCATATAGAAGGAGTTATGGAAAAGCCTGCTTATTTTGCGCGGGAATTACCGGGCGTTAACCCCTACAACAGCAAATATGGAAATGATTTTACTACGCATTACCGGTTACGGATGGACCGGGATAGCATTTATGGTTTTATCGGTATTGGTGGCCGTAAAAATATTAAAACGGAATAACCGCAGTGGCAACATCGGCTGTATCAGTATCGGTTATATATCGCTGGTAGTGTTTTGTCTTCTTACCTTATCTTCGGTGCTGGCCGGCTTCCTGGGCGGATTTGTGATCAATTCTTTTAAACTGCCACGTTACCAGGGAAAGGTGGTAAGTATTTCTTCTTACCAGGACTACGACAGCAAAACAAGGCGTACCACTACCATGTACAAATCTACTGTGGCATTTACATTGAAAGATGGCACGCCGGTAGAAATTGAAACAGACATATCCTCTTCAGGCAAAAGGGAAATAGGCGAAATGGTAACAGTTGGCTACGAACCCGGCATGGATCGCGCGGAAGAATTTTCAGGAGGCAAGTACCTGCTGATAGGAGGCGGTGTGGTAATGCTGCTGGTGATGGGTTACTTTGTTACAGGAGGTATCCTGTATGCAATGAATGTAAAAATGGACTGGTACTTTGCCCTCGGGATGAAGCTATTAATGTATTTTATTTTCCCTTTAGGGATGCTGTTCTTCTTTTGCGGAATGGGCTATGCGCTGGTACAGTATTTTATGGGGCTCCGGCCGGATATGCCGGGATGGGCAGTGGCCGTGTGCAGTTTTTTCTGCCTGGTGTTATTCCTTGCCATGATAGGTTACGTACGTATGTTGGGGGAAAGATCCCGGCGCGTAAGCTAACTAAACACTTTAAAATAAAAGAGCCGGCTGTGATAAGCCGGCTCTTTTACTTTCCCTTATCACTTCCATCCACCGCCAAGGTCGCGGTAAATATTCACCACGGCATTCAGCTGTTCCTTTTTCGTTTCAATCAGTTCCAGTTTTTTTTCCAGCGCATCCCGCTGTGTCATCAGTACTTCAAAGTAATCAGCCCTGGCCGATTTGAACAGGTCTGTTGAAATATCAATGGACCTTGTAAGGGCGTCCACCTGTTTGGATTTCAGGCTATAGCTCTGTTCAAGATTGCTGATATTGGAAAGCTGGTTCGACACTTCGAAGTAAGCATTCAGGATAGTCCGCTCATAATTGTACATGGCCTGCAACTGCCTTGCATTGGCGCTGTTGAACTCCGCTTTAATAGCGTTCCGGTTAATGAGCGGTCCTGCCAGGTCGCCGGCAAGAGAGTACAGCAGCGACTCGGGGAGCCTGAACAGGTAGGAGGGCTTGAACGCCTGGAATCCGAGCCCGGCTGAAATACCGAACGACGGATAAAATTCTGCACGGGCCACTTTTACATCCAGCTTAGCCGCCGCCAGGTCCAGTTCCGCCTTTTTAATATCCGGGCGATTGGCCATTAATTGTGAAGGAATACCCGTATTCACCTGCGGCGGTAATGAGGCTAAGAAATTACCTTTATCGCGCGGGATCTCCTGCGGATAACGGCCTAGCAGGAAGTTGATCCTGTTTTCTGTTTCTTTGATCTTCTGGCGGATATCAAATTCCAGGCTTTGGGAGTTCAGCACTTCAGCTTCAAATTTCTGCACTGCCAGTTCGGTTGCCCGGGTTGCTTCTTTCTGGATCTTTACAATTTCAAGCGCATTTTTTTGCAGATCGATATTTTGTTTTACGATCACCAGCTGGTTGTCGAGGGCCAGCAGTTCGTAATAAGAATTGGCTACTTCTGCTACCAGGTTGGTGAGCACAAAGTTCCTGCCTTCTACGGACGACAGGTACCTGGCTACTGCAGCTTTTTTAGCGTTGTGCAGTTTTTTCCAGATATCAATTTCCCAGTTGGCATTAATGCCAATGGTATAATCTGCCAGCGGATCCGGCATTTCTTTACCGGGCGTGATTTCGGTAGAGGCGTCGCCTGCGCCCTGGCTGGTGTACCTTCCTACTTTTTCCACACCGGCGCCTGCTCCGGCAGTAACAACCGGCAGCAATGCAGCATGCCTGGAACGGATATCATTTCTTGCAATTTCAATTTCCTGTAAGGTCACCATCAGCTCCTGGTTATTCTTCACGGCAGTATCCAGCAGGCTTACCAGGTTGGGATCTGTAAAAAATCTCCGCCACTCGATGGCGGCCGACATATTGGTGCTATCGCTATTGTTACCAAAGGATGCGGGCACCGCGTTTCCTGCCATGGGCATCACCGCCGGCACCCTGCAGCTGGCAATGGCCAGGCAGGCGCTCAGCAGGCCGATGCCGCTATGTATCCTGAATTTATACATTGTGATCAATTTCTTCTGTTAAAGGATTCTCTTCTTCATCTTTCACCAGCGCATGCCCTTCTGCCAGCCGGCCAAATATATAGTACAGCCCGGGTATGATCAGCACCCCGAAAATGGTTCCGAAAAGCATACCACCTGCGGCAGCAGTACCAATGGTGCGGTTCCCCAGCCGGCCCGGGCCCGTGGCCACCACCAACGGGATCAGCCCCGCTATAAATGCAAAGGATGTCATCAGGATGGGACGGAACCTCACCTTTGCGCCTTCCATGGCCGCTCTCAGTACGGTTTCCCCGGAGCTGTGTTTTTGCACGGCAAACTCTACGATCAGTACAGCATTCTTACCCAGCAAACCAATCAGCATTACCATAGCTACCTGCGCGTAAATATTATTCTCCAGCCCCAGTAACTTCAGCAGGAAGAATGCACCGAAAATACCCGGCGGCAATGAAAGGATCACCGCCAGCGGCAGGATGAAACTTTCATATTGTGCAGCCAGGATCAGGTATACGAAACCAAGACAGATCAGGAAGATGTAAATGGCCTGGTTACCCTGTGCCACCTCATCTTTCGAAATACCTGCCCAATCGATCCCAAACCCTCTTGGTAAAGTTTTCTGCGCCACTTCGCTGATCACTTTAATAGCTTCACCGCTGCTGTAACCGGGAGCGGCTGCACCACTTATCTCAGACGCGTTGTACATGTTGTGCCGCGTGATTTCCGAGAGGCCATATACTTTTTCCATCTTCATAAAATCAGAAAACGGCACCATTTCATCACGGTCGTTTTTCACGTACAACTTCAGGATATCATCCGGCAGGGCCCTGTACTGCGGCGATGCCTGCACGATCACTTTATACTGCCGGTCGAATTTGATGAAGCTGATCTCATAGTTACTTCCTACCAGTGTAGAAAGCGTGTTCATGGCATTATCGATGCTCACGCCCTTTTGTTGTGCAAGGTCATTATCGATCCGCAACATATACTGCGGGAAACTGGCGCTGTAAAAAGTGAATACCGACGATAATTCCTTGCGTTTACTCAGTTCCTTCACAAAATCCCTGCTCACGGTTTCCATTTTTTTATAGTCGCCCGACCCGGCTTTGTCGAGCAGGCGTAGCTCAAAACCACCGGCAGCGCCGTAACCAGGTACGGCTGGCGGCTGGAAGAACTCAATAGTGGCGCCGGTAATGTCTTTCGATTTTTCTTCCAGTTCATCAATGATCTCCTGGACAGAATGTTTCCTGTCTTCCCAGCTTTTCAGGTTAATAAGACAGGTGCCCGAGTTGGAACCTGTTCCTTCTGTAAGGATCTCATAACCTGCCAGGGAAGAAACGGATTGCACCCCTTCCACGCCTTCTGCAACTTTCTGCAGCTTTTCCGCAACCTGGTTGGTTCTTTCCAGTGAAGATCCGGGCGGGGTTTGGATAATGGCGTAGAACATCCCCTGGTCTTCATTGGGAATAAAGCCCGAAGGAACGGTTTTGTTCATGAACCATATACCGGCGCAGAAAGCTGCCAGTACACCAAAGGTGACTACCCTGCGGTTAACGATGGTGCCCAGTATTTTCTGGTACTTTCCTGATGTACGGTTAAAAGAGTTATTAAAGCCGGCCAGGAATTTATCCAGCACGTTTTGCTTTTTGGGTTTCCCGTGCGTATTCTTCAGGATCATGGCGCAAAGCGCTGGTGTAAGCGTGAGCGCCACCACACCCGAAAGGATAATAGCAGTGGCCATGGTGATGGAAAACTGCCGGTAGAATATCCCTACAGGGCCGGACATGAAGGCGACCGGTATAAACACCGCCGCCATCAGGAACGTGATGGCAATAATAGCCCCGGCAATTTCATGCATCGCTTTTTTGGTAGCCTTTAGCGGCGAAAGATGTTCCTCTTCCATTTTGGCGTGCACCGCTTCAATCACTACAATGGCATCATCCACCACCACACCGATAGCCAGTACCAGGGCAAAGAGGGTGATGAGGTTCAGCGTGATGCCCAGGAACTGCATGAACACAAACGTTCCGATCAGCGATACCGGCACCGCCATGGCAGGAATGATGGTAGAGCGCCAGTCGCCCAGGAACAGGAACACCACCAAACCTACCAGCACAAAGGCTTCCACCAGGGTATGAATTACTTTCTCAATAGAAGCGTCGAGGAATTTGGATACATCATAGCTGATCTCATAATCCATTCCTTTCGGAAAGGAGTTGGCTTTGATCTCTTTCATCTTCGCCTTTACATCCTTAATTACCTGGCTGGCATTACTTCCATACGATTGTTTCAGTACAATGGCTGCGGAAGGTTTACCGTTCAGGTTGGAATAGATATCGTACATGGAGCTTCCGAACTCCACATCTGCCACATCTTTCAGGCGGAGTATTTCGCCGTTGGGGCTGGAACGCAGGATCACGTTTTCGTATCCTTCCTTGTTCGTGAACCTGCCGGGATATTTCAATACGTATTCAAACGTCTGGGATCTTTTACCGGAGCTTTCGCCGGTTTTACCGGGAGATGCTTCCAGGCTTTGTTCTCCGAGCGCTTTCATCACTTCATCGGCGGAGATCTTGTACGCCAGCATACGATCCGGTTTCAGCCAAACCCTCATGGCGTATTCACGGTTACCAAGGATATCGGCATAGCCAACGCCATCTACTCTTTTTAATTCCGATAAGATGTTGATGTCTGCGAAATTGAAAAGGAATTTCTGGTCGGTTTGCGGATCATCGCTGTAAAGGTTGATGTACATGAGCATGTTGGATTCCTCGCGGGTGATCTTAACACCTTCACGTACTACCAGTGGCGGCAGTTTATTTACTACGGAGGCCACGCGGTTCTGTACATTCAATGATGCCTGGTTGGGATCGGTTCCAAGGTTGAAAACCACCTGTAGGGAAGCTTCTCCATCGTTACCGGCGTCTGAGGCAATATATTTCATTCCCGGAACACCGTTGATGGCCCTTTCGAGCGGAATGATCACGGATTTGATCATCAGTTCACCGTTGGCCCCGGGGTATTCCGCCGTTACATTCACTTTTGGGGGCGAGATGGATGGAAACTGTGTGACAGGTAATTGTGATATGGCCAGTATTCCGAGAAAAACGATAATAAGCGATATAACTATGGACAGCACCGGTCGCTGTATAAATTTATTAAGCATGGCACTAGGCTGGTTTGGACTTGAACTACTATTCCGCTTTTAATCGCAGATTGGAAATAACTTCGGCTGGTTTCTGGTAATCGTAATTGATCTTGTCATTATCTTTTACCTTTTGCACACCTTCAAGCACTATTTTGTCGGTTTCTGAAAGGCCGTTCTCAACCACGTACATATCGGGCATCTGGCCACGGATGGCAATGTTCCTGGATCTTACCTTATTGTTGTTATCTACCACAAAAACATACAGTTTATCCTGTATTTCGTAGGTAGCTTTTTGTGGGATCACTAACGCATTTTTAAGCGGTATGGTCATCAGTACCTTGCCTGTTTCCCCGTTTTTCAACAGCTTATCCGGGTTCGGGAACCTTGCCCTGAACGCGATGTTGCCTGTTTCGTTGTTAAATTCACTTTCAATGGTTTCCACATCGCCCTTATACTGAAGCGGTTGGTTATTGGCCAGCAGCAGGCCTACTTTATTGCTGCCGCGGCCTTTGGTATTGGTGGCATAGTCGAGGTATTCCGGTTCGGACACATTGAAGTAGGCGAACATCTGGCTGTTGTCTGACAGACTGGTCAGCAGCCCGCCTTCGTCAATAACGCTTCCCAGTTTGAACGGGATACGGTCAATGGTGCCATCGAACGGCGCCCTGATCTCGGTGAACGACAGGTGCAGTTTGGCGAGGGCCATTTCGGCTTTTGCCTGGTCCAGCTTAGCTTGTGCTACTGCCTGTTCGTTTTTGGAAACGATGTTTTTATCCACCAGGGTTTTGGTGTTCTGCAGTTCTATTTCAGCTGCTTTGGCTTCTGCTTCCGCCTTTTGGAGTTCCGCCTCAAACATTTTCGGCATGATCCTGAAGAGCAGCTGACCGGCTTTTACGAACTGGCCTTCGTCCACATAAATGTTCTGGAGGTAGCCTCTTTCCTGGACCCTGATTTCAATGTTCCTTACAGATTTTATCTGTGAAACATACTCGTTGGTAAATGAAGTATCAATCCTTACCGGGCTGGTAACAGTGAATTTGCCGGCTTCTTCTTTTACTTCTTCTTTTGGTTTACAGCTTGTGTAGCTTAATACGACAAACAAGCCCGCAAACATGACAATTCTGTTCATGATATTAAATGGATATTAAAGCGATGGTATGCTCGTGAGGCAGGGATGCCTATGGACAATAAGCGGGGTCAGTTACCAGGATAATGCCTGAACTGTGGAGCAGGAGGAGCGTAATATCAATACACATCCTCCAGGCACGCATGGTCATCCCCGGTAACTGAAGTATATGAATGATCAGATCCTTAAAACACTGTGTGTAATGTATATATCGGAAAGCTGGCCCCGGAAGGGTGGAGGGGCTTTGTGGCATTTGTAGAGATAGCTTAAAACATCCGGACTGGTGAGCGTAAGGTAATAGCTGGTAAGCAACCTGT
Organism: Chitinophaga sp.; assembly: GCF_035564935.1. Lineage (GTDB taxonomy): Bacteria > Bacteroidota > Bacteroidia > Chitinophagales > Chitinophagaceae > Chitinophaga. The sequence continues at coordinate 8,974 of NZ_DATMTE010000522.1, forward strand.
ATTTCCTGGCAAGAAAATTACTGGCATCATCTTCATCAATATCTTCACTGATCAGGCAATCTTCTTCCAGGTCCGGGCTGTTGATAGTAGAATAATCCTGGTTGGTATCCAGGAATTTGATTCTGTGCTGGTGCTGGATATTTTTGAGCGGGGAGTCCGGGTTGTTATGATGAGCCGCGGTAAAAGCATAGCCCTCCCCCCTGAGCAGGAGGAAACACAAATATGCGAAAAATACAGCTACTCTCATTCGGGGGCCAAAAGTAATAAAAGTTTGATAGCAAATGGAAAAAACGTGCCCCCGGCTTGTGAAGAAAGTGTTATTTTTTGGGTGGAAGCGATTTTATTGTATATGGTGAAATGGGATAATGTATGCGGCGAAAGGGTTAATCGATACCAAAATCACCTGTAAAAGATTTATTGGGGAGGATGTCGTAGTAGTCGACCCCTGTTTTATCTGCAGTAATCCCCATTACGATAATATATATTTCGTATTTACTTTTAATATTGGCAGCGCTTGTAAGCGCCTTGAAATGGTGTGCACATATAACATCGACGAACTGGCCGGCGGTAATCATTTCCCATTCATAATCGCGTAACGGGGTAAAGATCCCCGTCTTTGTAGCAGGCCGGGGAATGTTCAGCTGTAAATGATGTTCCAGCGCGGACCAGGTTTGGTGATCCTGCGGAGAAATATAGGCGGAGATGTTATCCGTGAGTGCTATACCGGGGTTAACCAATGTGCTGTTTTTAATATTTTGGAAGATGTGATTTTTAAGGTCTTCACTATTATCTGTAATATCCAGGTGCTTTGCTATGATATCAACCATATCCTGTACCGTAAAAATAGTTTCCGCTTCCGCATCAGGAATCCCGATACCGAAATATTCTTCAAACGTTACCAATAGTTCTACGCTGTCCAGCCCCATAAATGAGTTTGTAATAATTAATCATGGTTGTTCACCAATTTCCGGTGTTTACCTCCCCATTCACTCAGTTGTTTGAAGATGGGGCCAAATTCTGCCGCCATTTCCGTGAGTTCATACTCCACCCGCGGAGGCACTTCCGCGTACACAGTTCGTTTCACAAGTCCGTCTTGTTCCAGTGCCCGCAGCTGCAGGGTTAACATGCGTTCGGTGATATAGAAAAATTCTTTTTTCAGTTCACTGAACCGCATTTTTTTCTGCTCCAGTTTACTCAGGATCAATATTTTCCATCTGCCCCCGATCTTGTTCACCGCATAGGTAAGATCGCATTCAATAATGATGTTTTCATTGCGTGTATATGTGGAGTTTTGCTTCCTGGTTGCCATTACTTACATGTTTGTTAGTACCGTACAATTGGTTGTATAACCTATAAAATTAGATGCTGCCCGTTACTTTTACAAAGAAATTTTCAAAGTGCTCAAGGGCATTATTTATTCATCTTTATCAAGACAAAAAGTATGGATCTGTATCTGAAAGAAAAAACAGCCGTGATAACAGGCGCCAGCCAGGGAATTGGCCGCGCCATTGTAAAGGAACTGGCTATGGAAGGCGTAAAGGTGCTGGCAGTAGCAAGAAATGAAGATTTGCTGAATAGTTTAAAAGCAGAAGTGGCAGCCGCAGGAGGAGTGGAGCCGGTAACACTGATCCAGGATTTTGTAGCCACAGACGGTCCGCAGAAAATTGCCGCTGCGGCGTTATCCGGCCTGGGCCATGTAGATATCCTTGTCAATAATGCGGGCCGCAGCCGCCCGGTGGATGTTATTGGACCGGAAGATACCTGGAAAGAATCCATGACGCTGGATTTTGAGCGACACCGGCAGCTCACACAGGAGTTGCTGCCGCATTTTATAGAACGCAGGCAAGGCGTGATCCTGAACCTGGTCAGTACCTATGAATTGCGGACCCTTAATGTTTCGGCAGTGGCTAAAGCGGCGGTAGTGGCCTGGTCCAAACAGCTGGCGGGGCAACTGGGGCAGTATGGTATCAGGGTCAACTGCCTGCAGCCCGGTCTTATTGACACGGAAAATATCCGTCCGTATTTCCCCGGCGATGAACGGCGGAAGTTTGCGGAGCGTGAAATTCCGCTGGGCGATTTCGGGGAACCGCAGGATATGGCTAATATGGCGGTATTCCTGGTATCGCCCCGTGCGCGGTACGTTACCGGCAGCGTTGCCACGGTTGATGGCGGTATGCGTTACCACCCGTTCTGATGCACAAAGCGATTTTATTCTTCTTCATCTTCCCAGGGCATTGGCGTTTCAGGCGCTTGAATTTCCTGGGTAAACCAAAAAACTTCCATCGTTATTTTGCCAATGAGATTGGGATATTGAGAACGGAGCAGCGGAAACAATTCAGGAGGCGCTTTATCGCTTATATAGCAGGTATTAAATTCGTCCAATGAGATATTGAGCTTCCCTGCTATCTGTGCATGAGTGACAATCGTATTGTTTTCCGCTGCTTTTTTCTTCAGGAATTGTACGGTACCACGAAAAGTTTCATACCGGCCTTCTGATGCTTCAAAGATTTCCTCTTCCATCACCGACATAATTTTGAATGCTTAAAGCTATTCAATTTTTATGATCATCTCTTTATTACCTTTATTTATTCATCAGATAAACCATGAACTCAGTTAAACAACTTTCAAAGCATTTCAGGGATGTTCATTTCGGAGGCAACTGGACCAGTGTAAACCTGAAAGACACATTGGCAAACGTCGGCTGGCAACAGGCTACCGCAAAGGTGCAGGACCTGAATACCATCGCTGTGCTTGTTTTTCATATTAACTACTATGTTGGCGCCATCCTGAATGTGTTGCAGGGCAATCCTTTAAATGCACATGATAAATTTAGTTTTGACCTGGCGCCGGTATCTTCCGAAGAAGCCTGGCAGGATTTGGTAACCAAATGTTTTGCCGAAGCGGAACAACTTGCAGCCGCCATTGATACCCTGGACGATGCTGTATTGTTCTGTGATTTTGCGGATCCTAAATATGGAAGCTACTACCGGAACCTGCTGGGAGTGATTGAGCATACACATTATCACCTCGGGCAGATTTCCCTGATAAAGAAAATGACGAGGCAATGAACGATCGCATGGAGGCAATTATAAATAAAAGCATCATCATCAACGCTCCGGTAACGGAAGTATGGAACTCGGTTACAAACATTGATTTGATGACAACATGGATGGGAGGCCCCGAACTTGAACTGAAAATTCAAACTACCTGGGAACCAGGATCTCCGATAGTGATCAGCGGCTTTCACCATGTCCCGTTTGAGAATACAGGTATTGTGCTGGAGTATTCACCAGGGCAGGCTGTTAGCTATAACTTTTTAAGCTCCATATCAAGGTTGCCTGATACTGCAGAAAACCACTCCATTATCCGGTTTGTATTGGAACCTGAGGGCGAAAAAACATTATTGTCGTTAACCATCGCCAATTTCCCTACAACAACTATTTATCATCATCTTAACTTCTATTGGAATACCACCATAGTAATGATAAAGAAAATGACAGAGGCTTAATGCAGAGCGAACCAGGATCTTTTCCGGGGCGGTTTATTATGCATCGGCTTTAACTAGTACCTTCATTTCAGCACGACGCCCTTTCTGCGGAGCCGACATTGCCCCACCAATGGCTTTAACTAGACCTTCATTTCAGCATGAC
>NZ_DATMTE010000523.1:0-11090 GCF_035564935.1 Chitinophaga sp.
ATTGACCGTTCTTCTTTTTTTGCTTCTGATGGTATTATAATTTTAGTTAAATTAGCTTTGTACACTATGATAAAAGTACTGATGTAGATAAGACCCCGGTAAGTTTTTGCTTTCTTTTCAAGGTCGGAGCCATTTATAATACTGCCGGGAAGCGATAGTGATATCAACCAGAATGTAAGTTTAAACCCTTATTGCCTCTTTATGCATTCAACCAAAAGATGTAGAAAGCTGGGTGCTTTTCCCTACTCCCCTACATTGCCCGGATTATATTCAAATAAATCGCTGTTAACTATGAAGCTACTGTCCCTTTTTCTGCTCGCGCTTTCCCTGCAGGCAAGTGCCAGGGATTCCCTGGAAAAATTCCCGCCTGGTGCGCTGCGGCAAACCTCAAAACCGGCAGGCACTATACATGGCATTGTGCGCAATGCCAAAGGCGAACCCCTGCCCGGCGCCTCAGTAAAAATAAAAGGTACTGCAAGGGGTGCTATCACCAATGCGGCAGGCGCATTTGACCTCGACGTACCGGATGGCGCCACGCTGGTAATATCTGCCGTAGGCTATAAACCCCGTGAAGTAAGGGCTACCGCTAACCTGGTAATTGCCCTTGAAGAAGATGTAACAGAATTGGGTGGCGTGGTAGTTACCGGTTTCCAGAATATTGACCGTAAGAAATTTGCCGGCGCCGCCGTTACCCTTAAAGCAGATAACGTGAAAATAGACGGTGTGCAGGATGTGAGCCGTATGCTGGAAGGCCGCGCTGCCGGTGTAAGCGTACAAAACGTTTCCGGTACATTCGGTTCCGCACCCAAAGTACGTATCCGCGGCGCTACCTCTATTTCCGGTGAAAACAAACCACTATGGGTGGTAGACGGCGTAGTACTGGAAGACATCGTGAACGTTTCCAATGAACAGCTTTCCAGCGGTAATATCAATACCCTCCTGGGTTCCGCAGTGGCGGGGCTGAACTCCAATGATATTGAAACATTCGACATCCTGAAAGATGCCGCCGCCACCGCCCTTTATGGCGCACGCGCCATGAACGGTGTAATTGTGATCACCACCAAAAAAGGTAAAGCAGGCAGGGCGCTTGTTTCCTACACCGGTAACTTCGGCGTACAACTGAAACCTTCCTACGAAAATTACGATATCATGAACTCGGCCGACCAGATGTCGGTGTACGCGGAACTGGAACGTAAAACACTGCTGGAATATGCAGAACAGATCAACGAACCCACTTCAGGTATTTATGGTAAACTGGGCCGCCTACTCCAGTATCCCGACGGCAGCGATAAGTTTGCAGTACTCAATACCGCCGAAGGCCGGCAAAAGTGGCTGATGCAATACGCCAATGCCAATACCGACTGGTTTGATATCCTGTTCCGTAATTCCCTGACACAGGAACACTCTTTAAGCCTGTCTACCGGTACCGATAAATCACAGCTCTATCTCTCCACCAGCTTCTTCAACGACGCCGGGTGGACCATTGCAGATAAAGTGAAACGGTATACGGTGAACATGCGGGCCAACTATACCCCCAACAGTAAACTGAGCTACGGCCTGCAGATCAATGGGAACGTACGCCAGCAACGCGCGCCGGGTACGGAAGACCGCGTATCAGACGTAGTGCAGGGTACCTATACCAGGGACTTCGACATCAATCCCTTCTCCTATGCACTGAGTACCAGCAGGGCATTAAGGGCATACGATGAAAACGGCCAGCTCGAATACTTTACACGCAACTTTGCACCGTTCAATATCATCGATGAAACCAGGAACAATTTCACAGATCTTAACGTGATCGATTTCAGGTTGCAGGGTAACCTGAATTATAAATTCAATTCGCATTTCAGTTACGACTTCACCGGGGCTATCCGTTATGCAAAAACCAGTGCGGAACATAAGTCGAACGAAAACTCCAATGAAGCCAATGCCTACCGCGCTAACGGTAACGGCATCATTAACCAGCGGAACAAGTTCCTCTATAAAAACCCCGACTTCCCCAACGACCCGGCAGTAGTGGTATTGCCGTATGGTGGATTTTACCGGAGGAATGATGTGGAACTGAAAAACTATACCTTCCGCAACCAGTTCACCTATAACCAGTCGTTCAACGATGATATGCACCAGCTGAACGTACTGGCGGGGCAGGAAGTAAAATACGCCGACCGGCAAACTTCCAACAACGTAGGCGTAGGTTACCAGTACAACAGCGGCGGCACACCTTTCGTGGATTATCTCTTCATCAAAAAAATGACAGAGAATAATAAAACCTATTATGGTGTAAGTAATGATTACGACCGTTTTATTGCATTTTATGCCAATGCCGCTTATACGTACAAAAGTAAATACACCCTGCAGGCCACCGTACGCGAAGATGGGTCCAACAGGTTGGGCAATTCTCCCAACGCCCGCTGGCTGCCTACATGGACCGTGGCAGGTAACTGGAACGTGGACCAGGAACAATTCCTGAAAAATTCACGCGCCATCAGCCACCTGATGCTGAAAGCCAGTTACGGGCTGAATGCCAGCACCGGCGCCGCTACCAATACCACCGCCATTCTCCGGTCGTTCGTCACCGCCAGGCCCTATCTCTACGATCAGCAAACAGCCATCCTGATACAGGCACTGGAAAACTCCGATCTTACCTGGGAGAAAAAATATGAACTGGATCTTGGTGCAGACGTTGGGTTCCTGGATGAAAGACTCGGGTTAACGTTCGATTACTACCGCAGGAAAAGTTTTGACCTCATTGGCCTGATCAAAACTTCCGGCGTAGGCGGACAGGTGAACCAGTTTGCCAACTATGCCGATATGAAATCGCATGGTATTGATGTAGCGCTTACCGGTAAGATCATCGCACAAAAAAATGTGGGTCTTACCAGTACCTTCATCTTCAGTTATAACAATACCCTGATCACCAATGCCAAAAACAACCCTGTGATCTTTGACCTGGTAGGTGAAGGCGGCGGTGCGCTGGAAGGCTACCCGGTACGCGGGCTGTTCTCCCTGCAGAACGCAGGACTGGACCCCAACACCGGTGTAGCGCGGTTCATTAATGATACCGGCACCGTATCGCCCGGCGTATACCTGCAAAGCCATAACGTAAAATACCTGAAGTATGAAGGCCCGGCAGATCCTACTATTACCGGCGGATGGAGCAATACTTTCCGTTACAAAGATTTCTCCCTCAGCGCACTGATTACTTACCAGGCGGGCAATAAGATCAGGCTTACACCGGTATATACCACCAATTACACCGATTTCAATTCCCTGCCAAACGAGTTTAAAGGAAGATGGAGTTTGCCCGGAGATGATAAGAAAACGAATATTCCTTCTGTGGCCGACATCTATACGCAAACGGACCTGCAATCGAACACCGCGTATCCTTACAACAACTATAACTTTTCCAGCGACCGCGTAGCGGATGGCGGATTTGTAAGACTGAAATCAGTGACCCTCAGTTACCAGATCCCTGCGCCATTACTGGGCCGTATCGGGTTAAAAGGCGGATCGCTCACGGCTACGGGCAACAACTTATGGCTCATTTACGCCGATGAACGCCTGCACGGGCAGGATCCGGAATTTTATAATACCGGCGGGGTAGCATTACCTGTCAACAAACAGATAACCGTTTCACTGAGGGTAAGCCTTTAATCCAAAAAGTACTGATCATGAAAAAACTACTCACTTATATAGGCTTGTTTACCGCCATCCTGGCGGCGCCGGGCTGTAAGAAATACCTGGAAACGCTGCCGGACAACAGGACGGTGATCACCACGCCTGCGCAGGTAACCCAACTGCTTGCCTCCGCCTATCCGCATGCCAGTTACATGCTGTTCTGCGAAGCCATGAGCGATAACGTGGAAGACAAAGGCAATACCGGTATAGGTATTGATCCGCAAACGTTCCTGATCAACACGCAAACTTTCAAGTACCAGGATGCAGATGATATTTCTGCCGATGGTCCCATTGCTTACTGGGATTCCTGCTATGCCGCTATTGCAGTGGCTAACCAGGCATTGTCTTACTGCAATGGCCCGGACTCTGCCAGTTATTCCGCACAAAAGGGAGAAGCCCTGGTATGCAGGGCATATGCACACTTTATGCTGGTAACCCTGTTTGCCAGAGCATACAACCCCGCTACCGCTGCCAGCGATCCCGGCGTGCCTTACAGGACCACTATCAGCACTTCTGTATTTAACAAATACGACAGGGGCACGGTAGCTGCCGTGTACCAGAAAATTGAAAGCGACCTTACCACCGGCTTACCACTACTGAAAGATGAACTGTATGCCAACGCTCCCAAATATCATTTCACCCGCCAGGCAGCACATGCTTTTGCTGCAAGGTTTTACTTATTTAAACGGGATTATGCAAAGGTGGTAACGCATACCAGCGCCGTTTTCGGCAGCGCCAACCCGGCAAACCTGATCCGCGACCAGGATGCGTTCTATGGCATGTCGTATGACAATATGGTGATCTACTATAATCACTCTTCCAACCCTGCCAATATTTTATTGCAGGAAGCACCGGGCACCAAATATCCTGATAACTATTACAGCTACCGTTATGGTATAGGCACACAAATCAACAACAGGTATTTCCTGTCGAGAAACGTGACCGGCGGCGGCCTGGCCATATCTGTTTATGGCTCCGGCCCCCAGTATTTTAACTTCCCGAAATTCAAAAACGATGTTACCGTGATGTCGCTCCTGAGTATGGATGAAGTGCTCCTGAACAGGGTGGAGGCCAATATCCGCTTAAAGAATTACAATGCCGCCATCACCGACATGAATACCTGGGTAAGCAAAAACATTTCCGGCTACAGCCCTTCACGGCACAATGTTACCATCGCAAAAATGATGGATTTCTATGGCCTGCCGCAGGACGAAGCCATGATTGAAACTGCGCTTTATATGAAAAGGGTTACTTACATGCAGGAAGGTCTCCGCTGGTTCGATATTCTCCGTTTAGACATCCCGGTCATACATACGGGATCACCCAACTTCAGTACGACCCTGGCGCCGGGCGATAAAAGAAGATTAATACAGTTGCCGGCAGAAGCAGTCAACGACGGAATGACACTGAACCCGAGATAACCTGTACACCTTAAAATGACATCAATGAAACTACATATCATCTCCGGCATCTTCCTGCTACTGTTAATGGGAAGCGCCTGCAAAAAAGAAAAAGTAACCCTTACCACGCCACCGGTTGGCCTGGGCGGCGATTCTACCGCCACCACACCGGAGGACATTTTTATACACGACAGTCTCACGGTGCCTTACAACATCGCTGTATACTACAAATGGCTGCCCGGGCAACTGGACTTTCCCTTTGAAATTGTTCCTCCCAAGGCAGAGAAAATCATCCCGGCGCTGAAAGCATTGCTGGCCGTTACCTTCCGGCCTTATAACGATCAAACCGGCAGCACTGTTTTTCTAAGAAAATACCTTCCGAAAACTTTCAAAATGGCAGGATCTGCACAATTTGAAAGTAACGGTACCATCATCCTGGGGCAGGCAGAAGGCGGAACTTCCATGGTACTCTTTGAACTGAATAATTTCACTGCACAGGCAAGGGATTCCAATGTCCTGAAACGGATGGGACATACCATGCACCACGAGTTCGGGCACATCCTGAACCAGAATATCCTGGTACCTCCTTCGTTTAAACAGATCACGCCGCGGTATACCGGCAACTGGTATAACATCAGCGACCAGGAAGCGCGCAAGGACGGATTCATTACCGCTTACGCAGAATCGGATCCGAATGAAGACTTCGTGGAAATGGTAGCCTCCATGCTGATTGGAGCCGATCATGGCAACGATGGATATGATGATTACGAAAAGATCCTGGCCGACCAGACGGACGGACCGGGCACACCGGGATACGAAGCCATCAAAGCAAAAGAGGCAGCGGTGGTGGATTATTTTGCCAGATCGTGGTCCATCGATTTTTATGCCCTGCAACGTACCTGCCGCAGAGCGCTGGCCGGCTATTATCAATAATTGTTGATCACCCTGAATTATTATTTATGAAAAAGATATGGATATATTATCTCGTTGGCATTGCAGTGATGCTTTCTGCATGCGACAGGAAATCAGACCTTAATATAGATGGGATACCAACGGATGTGAGAATAGCACAGGCCCTGGCTACCTATCAGCAAAAACTGACGGATGCTCCCTATGGCTGGATCGTTACGGAGTATACCAATGGTACTTCCACCAACGGGGGCGTTACCCGCAATGGTCCCAAATCGGTGTTTTCCTATTATATGAAGTTCGATAAAAACAGCCAGGTGTCTATGCTGTCGGATTTTAACATCGGCGCCGCCACTGTTTTTAATAACACCAGCTACCGCATTAAAGCCACACAGCGGCCCACGCTGATCTTTGATACCTACAGCTATGTGCAGCTTCCCTGCGATCCCGATCCCGGTGTGTCTAACAGCCCTTTTGGAGCAGGCTTTAGCTGGGGAACCGATTTTGAATTTGCTTTCGCAGATAATGTGCCGGCGGCAGAACTGGGTGATACTATCCGGCTGACAGGAAACCTGAACCGGGCGGAAGCCATTATGGTAAAGGCTACACAAGCCGAACAGGCGATGTTTACTACCAACGGGTTTGGTTCTTACAGTACCTTTAACAAGATCCTCCAGTATTTCAAACGGGTAAATGCCGGCGGTACTGTGTTTGAGATCACTCCCGGTGTGGGCGGCAGATCTTTCGATATTAAAACAGCCGGCAGCCAGGTAATTACCAATGTTGGTTGCCAGTACACAGCCACCAGTATTATTTTTGATAAGGCCGTGACCATCGGCTCGCTGGCGGTTAAAAGCCTCAACAACCTGGTATGGAATGCCGGCGCCGGTACCATCAGTACCAGTATTAACGGTACTACGGCCACCACCATTGTGCCGGCGCTTGCGCCTTTGTCGCCCGAACCGGATGTTGCCCTTAACTTCTACATAGAAGGTTTGGATAACCCCTGGGTCACTGTTCCGGGCTTTCATGTAAGAGGCGTAGATGATGCCTATAATTTGCGCAAGCTCACTTTTCCAGGTGGCAACTATTTCGCCATGGTATACTACCCTGGATTGGTAAATGGTGGTGATTATGATGCGTTAACACCTTACTTTACCGGCATTGATGACTTCCCTTATATTCTTGCCGGCGGAGTAGCCGCCTCTTCCCTCGATGAAGACCGCCTGGTGCTGCAGATGCTGTATGGCGGCGATCCGACTCCAAATCCTCCCGATCTTATTGCCACCAACATAATATTTGACACTGGTAAAACCGGTCCGCCTTATATCGATCCTTCGCCCGGTTTTTATATAGTGAGAAAATCGATTGGCGGCGTATTTGACATGGTTACCGCGGGAGACGCGTTAGGCTGGATCACATGGTCACACCAATAATTTTACATTAAATACCAACACATGAAAAAAGTACTCTTTATAGCAAGTATCCTGAGCATATGCCACTATGCCGGATATGCACAGCAAAACAGTTCTTCCAGTGCGGAAATAGTAAAGGCAGCGGCAAGAAAAAAAATGGCGGCAACAGACTATACCCGTATTTTTCTCCCTGGTATTGCTGTATCTGAAACACAAAAGCCCCAGGTGAATAAACTGATCCTGCAATTCCTGGACGAGAAAAGGGCATTGAATGCAGAGAACCGGAAAACACCGGGCGTATATGAGCAACAGCAACCCGCTTTGTTTAATACCTTCAAAACGAAGCTCGCGGAAGTGCTCAGTGCAGCGCAAATGAGCGCATTCCTTGCCTCTAAACCGGCAACAGGCGAAAAAACAAATATGTTACGTTCTATATTCTATTAACATGAAAGAGGGTGTATCGAAGCCATGTTCAAACACAAGAACCCAGGCACGATACACCCTTTTATCCAGGTATCCTGGTGGAAGCAGGTGGCCCTTCGGGCATTCCGGGAAGGCGCTGTTTATTTTTGATACCTCCTTCTTTTTTATTCCGTACTTTTTTTTCCAAGTATTTCCACCCGGTGCTGTTCTCCCCACTCCTTCATGGCATTGATCACCGGCCCCAGGGTTCTGCAATACGGGGTAATGTCATATTCCACTGTTACCGGCCGCGTATCACATACGGTACGACTCACCAGTTTATTCATTTCCAGCTCCTGTAATTCCTTTGAAAGTACTCTCGGGGAAATATTCAGTTCTTTCACCAACTCACGGAAACGTCGCCTGCCTCCTTTAAAAAATGTTAAAAGTATGAGCAGCTTCCATTTTCCGCTGATGGTTTCCAAAGTATCTCTCACAGCCATCCCGGCCGATTTGCATTCTTTTTCACTTAAATGTTCCATAGCAGTATCCTTTTTGTAACCGGTTACACGAAGCAAACATAACCATTCCGGTACTATTTTAGCTCAACGGATGCCATCCAATTGCTTACATGAAAATACTTTGCCAGCTACTTTCAGTTTTTCTGATTGCCCTCATTTTTATTGCCGCAGGCGTACCGCATACAGCGCCCGCGACTGCAGCGGATGTACTGGATAGCCTCCCCGCTGACACGTTGCCTGTTGCCTCGCCCGACAGCATTGATGCACCCATCCATTATAAGGCAAAGGATTCTATTGTGATGCAGATCCCCAAAAAACGTATACTCCTGTACGGTAGCGGCGACACTAAATATAAAGAAACAAACATCACCGCAGAGCGTATCAGCTTCGACCAGGAAGACGGCATGGTACAGGCTACCAAGGTGACCGATACTGCCGGTAAAACCATTGGCCGCCCCGTAATGACGGACAACGGGCAGAGTTTCGAATCAGATACCATGTCGTTTAACATCAGCTCCAGGAAGGCAAAAATTTATAATACCCGGTCGGTTTATGGAGAAGGGTATATCACCAGTCAGCAATCCAAACGACTGGCCGACAATACCATCTTCGGATTTAAAAATACTTTTACTACCTGCGACCTCGATACCCCGCACTTCCAGTTCCGCGCCCGGAAGATAAAAGTGATCCCCGATAAACTGGTGATCTCCGGACCGGCTAACCTGGAAATTGAAGGGATTCCCACGCCGCTGTTCATTCCCTTTGCCATTTTTCCTATTACCCAGGGACAACGCTCGGGTATCCTCCCGCCGCAGTACGTGGTGAACCAGCAGAAAGGCATCGGCCTGGAAAACGGTGGTTACTATATCGGCCTGGGCGATAACTTTGACCTGACCATGCGGGGAGACGTATATTCCTACGGAAGCTGGAGCCTTACTGCCAGCCCCACTTACCGGAAGCGCTACAAATATAACGGCGGGCTTAACCTGAGCTTTGCCAATACCCGCTTCGGCGATCCGGCAGTTAAAACGGAGTTCAGCACCTCCAAAGATTTCCGCGTTACCTGGAACCATAGTATGGACAGTAAAGCACGCCCCGGTGTGAACTTTGGTGCGGCAGTAAACTTCGGCACATCTTCCTATAACAAATACAATGTGTATGATTATAATACCCGTGTAAACAATAATATCGGCTCCTCTATCACCTTTTCCAAAACCTGGCAGGGCAAACCTTATAATCTCACTATGGGTTTGAACCATTCGCAGAACCTCAGCACCCGCGATGTGTCTATTTCTTTTCCTGATGCTACCTTCACGGTAAATACCATTTACCCTTTCCAGCCAAAGGAAATGGTGGGTACGCCAAAATGGTATGAAAAAATAGGGGTTTCCTATAACACTATCCTGCGTAACCAGGCTAACTTCAAGGATTCCCTGTTTGGCAAGCAGGCCATGTTCGACGCCATGCAAACAGGTATGCAGCATAATATCCCGATCTCGTTCTCTATCCCTGTGTTTAAAACCTTTACTTTATCACCGGGCATCAACTATACAGAATACTGGTACACAAAGAAATTTGTGCGTAAATGGAACCCGAATAAGCCGAACCCCGGATTGGGAGCGGATAGCCTGGGTGCTATTGACACCACTTATGTTCCCGGCTTTTACAGCGCCCGTGATATCAGCGCCAGCGTATCGCTGTCCACCGCCATGTACGGCATGTATACGTTCAGCAAAAACTCGAAGATCAAAGCTATCCGTCATGTGATGCGCCCCACGCTGAGTATGAGCTACCGGCCGGACCTCTCCAGCCAGTATTACCATGAGCTGCAGTATAACAATGCGGGCGACAAACAAATGGTATCCGACTTCGACGGCGCTATCATCGGGGTACCATCTGCAGGCGCTTTTGGGGGTATTAATTTTGGATTGGATAATAACCTGGAGATGAAAGTATTTTCCAGGAAAGATACCACGGGGCATCACGAAAAGAAAGTAAAGCTGCTGGATGGTTTTGGGATCAACGGCAGCTACAACCTGGTGGCCGATTCATTCAAACTATCCACCTTCAGTTTGTACGCCCGTACCAACCTGTTCGACAAACTGAATATTTCTGCCAGCGGAAACCTTGATCCCTACCAGGTAGACGCCCGTGGTCGCCGCCTCGACAAATATGTGTGGCAGCAGGGTAAGATCAGCCTGGGTCGTTTAACCAATGCCAGCATTTCCATGAGCACCTCTTTCCAGTCGAAGGATAAAAAGAGTGTTGCCAAAGAACAGAAAATCGATTCCTTACAGAACATGCCAACCGGCGACGCCGCTTTTGCTGCGCAACAACGGCAACTGGCCCAGGTACGCAACAACCCCGGCGAATACGTGGATTTCGATATCCCGTGGCGCCTGGATCTCTCCTACAGTTTATCGTATACCAATACCATCATCCCCGATTCCGGCGGTGTAGTGAAGCGCATCACCCAGTATGTAAGTTTCAACGGCGATTTTAGCATCACGCCCAAATGGAAGATAGGGCTGAACAGCGGTTTCGATTTCACCAACATGCAGATCGCTTACACAAACATGTACATCTCCCGGGACCTGCACGATTTCAACCTGTCCATCAACCTCATCCCGTTTGGTACTTACCGGCAGTTCAGTTTTACCATCAGCGCCAAAGCGGGGTTGCTGCGGGATTTGCGGCTTAACCGCACCAAGCAGTTCTTCGACCAGTAATGCAGCGGGGGTCGCCTTCGGCGACTTTAAATTGTC
>NZ_DATMTE010000524.1:0-6281 GCF_035564935.1 Chitinophaga sp.
CAACACTCCCGGCTGCATCTGGTATTCCCGATAATCTGAGAAGGACTATTGTTAGACTACCAAACACCGCTAAAGTATGTATTTTAATGCGAATGAAAAAGCCCGACGCAGGCTTTTAACTACGTTGTGTAAAATGATCAAGATCACTGCATTTATCCTCTTTGTAATATGCATGCATGTGAGTGCAACCGGTCTTTCACAGCAGGTAACGCTGTCGGTCAAAAAAGTACCGCTGCAAAAACTGTTCAAGGAAATCACCGCGCGCACCGGCGTGTCTGTGATCTATAGCGAAACGGTGCTGCGCAATACAGCGCCGGTTACGCTGTCTGTTAAGAACGCCTCACTGAAGCAGGTGCTGGACCTTTGTATAAAAGACCAGCCGATCAGCTACACCCTTGAAGGCAACAGCATCATTATTAAACGCCGGCCTGCCGATAATCCAACCGAAGCGCCGCCGCCCGCGGCAGACTCGCTGATCACTGCCACCGGCAGGGTTACAGATTCCAAAGGCGAACCGGTGCTGGGCGCTACCGTGTTGGTGAAAGGCACCATGCAGGGCACCAACACAGACGGTAACGGCCACTTTTCCCTGAAAGGCGTGCGCCCCGGCGCAGTACTGCAGGTCAGCTCACTGGGTTTTGAGCCGCAGGAACTGGCGGCCCGCAGCGGCGCGGTGAGCATTACCCTCAAAGAATCTGCCAGCAGCCTCAATGAAACGGTAGTGGTAGGGTACGGTACCGTGAAGAAAAGTGACCTCACCGGCGCAGTGGCCAAAGTGGGAGAAGCGACCATCAAATCAACCCCCATCCCCTCTTTAGACAGAGCCATGCAAGGCCGTGCCGCGGGCGTACAGGTTACCACCAACTCCGCGCGGCCAGGCGGTGCGGCCACCATCCGCATACGCGGTTCCGGCTCCGTGAATGCCGGCAATGACCCCTTGTACGTGATAGACGGCTTCCCCGTATCGGGCGGGCTTAATTCTATTAATGCAGACGACGTAGCGTCTATCGAAATACTGAAAGATGCTTCCGCTACTGCCATCTATGGCTCCAGGGGCTCTAATGGCGTAGTGATGGTTACCACCAAACAAGGCAAACCGGGCAAGGCCGTGGTGAGCTACAACGGCTACTATGGCTCGCAATCCGCACGCAGAACTATTCCGCTGCTGAACGCGCAGCAGTTCGCATTGTTCGTGAACGAAGCGCTGACCAACAACGGCGCGGTACCCTACTTTGACGGAAGCACGCCGGAAAGGGCGCTGCCGGAAACTTTCGGAGAAGGCACTGACTGGCAGGATGTTATATTGCGCAATGCACCCATCCAGAACCACCAGCTGGGCGTGAGCGGCGGCTCTGAAAAATCCCGCTACTCCATTTCAGCAGGGTATTATGACCAGCAGGGCATCATCAAAAACTCCGGCTTCAAACGGTATACCCTGCGCGTAAACCTTACTAACGACATCAGTTCCCGCGTAAAGACCGGCCTTTCCATGCAGGGCGCCTACACGCAGAGCAACAGCGCCAGAACTGATGTAGACGGAACAGAAGGCGGCGGCGTTACCAGCTCAGCCCTGAGCTATTCCCCCACCTTCCCTGTGTTCAATGAAGATGGCAGCTATTATAAAAACCAGGGATCGCTGAACGGGTACGGCGTTGATAATCCGCTGGCCGTTGCCAACGAGATCATCAACAAAAATTCCGTGCTGCGCCTGCTGGCCAACACTTACCTGGACTATGAGATCATTGACGGGCTGCATTTCCGCACCAGCTTCGGCGCAGACCTGCAAGCCTCCAAAACCAACAATTACACCACGCGCAAAGCCCTGGCCGGTGCTTCCCTGGGCGGCTCCGCCGCTGTGGCTAACTCGCAGAGCATCAACTGGCTCAATGAAAACACACTGCATTACACCCGCCAACTGGGCCACTATCATTCTCTCACCGCACTGCTGGGCTATACCATCCAGGGCCTGAACACAGAAAACGTTACGGCCAGGGCCAATACTTTTTCTGACGACTTTGCCCAGTACAATAACCTGGAGGCGAGCTCTACGCTCGTAGCACCCAGCTCGGACGCCAGCAACTGGAAACTGATCTCTTACATTGCGCGCGTCAATTACGGGTTTGACGACCGTTTCCTGCTCACCCTTACCGCCCGGCGCGATGGTTCCAGCCGCTTCGGCCCGCGGCGCAAGTTCGGCATCTTCCCCTCCGGCGCGCTGGCCTGGAAGCTGATGAACGAGCGCTTCATGCAGAAGCAATCCATTTTCTCCGATGCCAAGGTGCGCGTGAGCTATGGCCTTTCCGGCAACCAGGAAATCGGAGATTATCAATACCTGGCTAATATTGCCATTTCCCAATACGTACTGGGCGGTACCCTGCAGTCTTCAGCATACACCTCCGGCATTGCCAACCCTGACCTGCGCTGGGAGAAAAACGCGCAGTTCGATGCTGGTATAGACCTGGCCTTCTTCAACAACCGCCTTCAGTTCACGGCCGACTATTACAATAAAAAAACTGCTGACCTGCTGTTTTCCGTGAGCGTGCCCACCTCTTCCGGCTTCACCACCACGCTCAAGAACATTGGCAGCGTGCGCAACCGGGGTGTGGAACTTGCGCTGACCAGCGTGAACATAGACCGGCATGATTTCCGGTGGACCACCGATTTCAACATCACCTTTAACCGTAACAAGGTACTGCGGCTGGATGGCCGGGAAAGCTTTACCGCCGGTGCAGACGCCCGCATTTTTAACACCACCATCAATCCCATCCTGCTGCAGGTAGGTAGCTCCCTTGGCAATTTTTACGGGCTGGTGATGGATGGCATCTTCCAGAGCAAGGAAGAAATAGAAGCCTCCGCCCAGAAAACCGCCAAACCCGGAGACATCCGTTATAAAGACCGTAACAATGACGGTGTGATCAATGATAACGACAGGGACATCATCGGCAATTCCAATCCTGATCTTTTCGGCGGCCTTAATAATACTTTCACCTACAGGGGTATAGAACTGAATGTGTTCATACAGGGGAACTATGGGAACGAGATACTGAACTACGGTAACTTTGACCTGCTGAACCTCACCGCTGGCAACAACCAGAGCGCCCGCGTGCTGGACCGCTGGACGCCGCAGCATCCCAGCAATAGCATGCCCCGCGCCAACGCGGCAGGCGGTTCCCGCGTGCTCAGCAGCTTCCAGGTGGAAGACGGCTCTTACCTCCGCTTCAAGAATATTTCATTGGGCTACAACCTGCCGCAGAACTGGCTCAGCCGTCTGCATGTCAACTCACTGAAGGTGTACATTGCTGCGCAGAACCTGTTCACCATTACCCGGTACTATGGCTACGACCCCGAGGTGAACCGCTTCGGTAGCTCCTCTCTCAGCCAGGGGCTTGACTATGGTACCTATCCGGCAGCCAAAACCATACTGGCAGGCATTAATCTGAAATTTTAATCTTATGAAGATGATCAAACAAACAATATATATGCTGATGGCGGGTATACTATTGACTGGCACCGCCTGCGAAAAGCAGCTGGATATTGCATCCGTTACCAACCTCACCAATGCCACCTACTATAAAACAGCGGAAGACGCCAAATCCGCATTGGGAGCTTGTTACAAGAGCATGGGCGTGCTGGACCCTTTCCCTGACCTGGTGACTACAGACGATGCTGTGCCTTTCCTTTCCGGCGCCGCAGACAGGGTGCTTCTCTGGAGGTACAACCTCACGCCTTCCAATTCTTTCATCAATATTTACAGTGGCGCCTATGCAGGCATCAACCGGTCTAATACGCTGATAGACAGGCTGCCCGGCATTCCCATGAACGAAGAGCTGAAAAACAGGTACATAGCCGAAGCCAAGGTGCTGCGCGCACTGCACTACTTCAACCTGGTACGCCTCTATGGCGGCGTGCCCATTACTATAACGGAAACGGCTACACTGGAAGGGCTCGACATACCGCGTAAAAGCGTTGACGAAGTATATGCGCAGATAGAGAAAGACCTCACGGAAGCGGAAAACGTACTGCCACCAAGCTATCCTGCTGCAGATGCCGGCAGAGTGACTTCAGGAGCCGCCAAAGGGCTGCTGGCAAAGGTATACCTCACCCGCGCGGGTACAGACAAAAGCTCTCCCTTCTGGGGCCAGGCAGCCGCCAAAGCCAAAGAAGTGATAGACCAGGGTGTGTATGGCCTCTATGCTAATTTTGCGGATGCCTTTGCACTCACCGCCCGCGGCGGCAAGGAAAACATGCTGGAAGTGCAATACCTCACAGATGTTTACGGTCACGGCACAGGGCGAGGCTACGGACCGCGCGCGGCGCCTATTTTCCCCGGCGGAGGCTCTGCCATCGCAAGGCCCACGGAAAGCCTCTTTAACGCTTACGCGGCTAACGACAAGCGGAAGCCTGTTACCTTCATGACCTCCTATACCTACAACGGCGTTACTACCAATCTTTCCATCACAGACCCCGATCCCAGCAAAGCCGTATCCTTCCAGAAGCTGTGGGACAGAAGCGCCAAAACTAACGGTGGCGAAGGCACCAGCCGGCCGGTATTGCGGTATGCAGACGTGTTGCTCATATACGCCGAAGCGGCCAATGAAGCTAACGGCGCCCCTACCGTTGAAGCCTATACTGCGTTGAACAATGTGCGTACGCGCGCCGGGCTGGCAAACCTGAGCGGACTGGGCTACCAGGATTTCAAAGAAGCCGTTTGGCTGGAAAGAAGGCTGGAGCTGGCTTTTGAGAACAGCCGCCGCTTTGACCTGGTGCGCACCGGCAGGCTGATAGACGCCGTGAAAGCGGAGAACAGCTACAACCGGAATGCAGAGATACAGCCCTTCCATGAACTGTTCCCCATCCCCCTGTCTGTTATGGACGCCAGCCCCACGCTGGAACAAAACCCAGGCTATTAATCCATTAAAACAATAACAACGTCATGTATACACGCAGACACTTTCTGACCCAAACGCCGGCTATGCTGGCATTGCTGGCGGGCCTGCCTTCACTGGCAAGCTCCTGCAACAGCAAAAAGAAAACCATCTTGCTCCGCTCTTCATGGCAAACCGTCAACATCGGGGATATTGGCCATACCCCCGGCGTGCTCGCGCTGTTGGAAAAACATATTCCCGATGCGGACGTCATACTCTGGCCTTCCAGTGTAGATAACGGCGTGAAAGAAATGCTGCAGCGGCGTTTCCCGAAAGTAAAAATAGTGGAGGGTAAAGAAGAAGTAGACGCCGCCATTGCCCAGTCTGATTTTCTGCTGCATGGCTCCGGCCCTTCCCTGACAGCTCGTAAAGACGTAGCGCGCTGGGCCGCCACCGGCAAGCCTTACGGCATTTACGGCATTACCTTCCCCGGCTATTACGGGGAGCCGTCTGCCACCACCAAAGCAGCTTTCCCCATGGAAGTGGAGCTGCTCACCAAAGCGCAGTTTGCCTATTTCCGGGATTCCATTTCCCTGCAGTTTGCGAAAGACCATGGTGTGAAATGCCCCATTATGGGCTTTGCACCAGATGGCGCCTTTGCAGTAGATCTGCAGAACGATGCAGCGGCAGAGGCTTTCATGAAAGAACACGGGCTGGAAGCAGGCCAGTTCCTTTGCGTTATACCCCGGCAGCGTTTCACCCCATATTGGGAAATACCTTCCAAAAAGCGGCCAATTGACGAAAAAAAGGACGCACGCAACCAGGAAATGAAAGAGCATGACAACGCCCCTATCCGCGAAGCCATTGTGGAAGTGGTACGGCAAACACCCATGAAAATACTCATCTGCCCGGAAGATGAAACACAGGTAAAACTAGGCAAAGAAATTTTGTACGATAAATTGCCGGAAGATGTAAAAGCGAAAGTAGTTTGGCGGGACCGTTATTGGCTGACAGACGAAGCGCTTAGCACCTACCGCCGCTCCGCCGGCATGTTCGGGCTGGAAATGCACTCTCCCATTATGTGCATCGGCCACGGCATTCCGGCCATGGTAGGCCGCTTTCAAGAACAAACCAGCAAAGGTATAATGTGGCGCGACATTGGCCTGGGCGAATGGCTGTTTGATATGGACAACGAGGCAGACATCCCCAAAATACTGCCCGCCGCGCTAGCCATGGCAAAAGACCCTGCCGCAGCAAAGCAGCTGGCAAAAAAGGGACAGCAGTTTGTAGAAGATAAACAACGGGAAACAATGGGCGTGTTAAAAAACAAGCTGAATGCATAAGTGAAGAAGGGATGACTGTATATGGAACAGCAATAAACTGTATACATCAACCGGAAAAAACGGAAGTCAATAC
>NZ_DATMTE010000525.1:0-1743 GCF_035564935.1 Chitinophaga sp.
GTAAAATGGTTTCATAGGCGTCAGGTATTTATACATGGTATGGCTAAAATATGTAATTAAAATAAGATTAAAATTAGATATAATATGGTGAAATAAAAAAAGTGTTATTATTTGTAATATGAATATGTGCCAGATAAGTTGGGAAGATGGGTTAGCGAAAAATTGATTGTCAATTGCTTAAAGGAGGTAAAAAAATATCAGGAAAGTTATCCACATTGAGGGGAGGAGTTGAATTATTTACGGGAGACTGTGCTTTATTCAATTATTTTCATACCTTTGCAGACCAAATTTGATGTAAGATGCCCAAAGTAAAGACACATTCCCGTGCCAAGAAAACGTTCAAGGTTGGTGGGAACGGACAGATTAAGCGGTTCATGGCCTTCAAAAGCCACTTACTGACTAAAAAATCTACGAAAAGAAAACGTAGCTTAAGAGGTAGTACGCTGGTTCACGAAGCAAATCTTAACCTGGTTAAGAGAATGCTCGGAATGCGCTAGTATCTGTCAAAAGAATCGAATTTTATAACCTGAGAAAAAAACAAAGCAAATGCCTCGTTCAGTTAATGCCGTAGCTTCAAGAGCCCGGAGAAAAAGGATCTTAAAGCAAGCCAAAGGCTTCTACGGTAAAAGAAAAAATGTGTACACCGTAGCGAAGAACGTTCTTGAAAAAGGACTTACTTATAGCTATGTTGGCCGTAAATTAAAGAAAAGAAACTATCGCCAGCTGTGGATCGCCCGTATCAACGCTGCTGTTAGAGCAGAAGGGCTGACCTATTCTGTGTTTATGAACAAATTAGCCGGTAAGAATATCGACCTGAACAGAAAAGTTCTGGCTGATCTGGCTATGAATGAACCAGAAACATTTAAAGCACTGGTAGCTTCTGTAAAGTAAGACTTACCTGATAGTAAATACCCGGTAGCTGGCATCCCACACGATGCCAGCTATTTTGTTTTTAGGGAAAATCCCAAACACTGCTGAACCGCTGCCACTCATAGCAGCATACAGGGCCCCTGATGAATACATTTGCTGCTTAATGGCGCCCAGTACAGGATGCACCTGGAATACAGGGAGCTCAAAATCGTTCGTCAATACATCTTTCCATAATTCCACCCGCGTTTGTATCACTTCCCTCAGCGAATAGGCAGGGGCACCGGGTGTTAATTGCTTAAATGCCCAGCCGGTATTTACATGAATACCCGGGTGTACCAGCATAAACGAGTAACCGGAAAGGTCCAGCGTTATCTCCTCCATCATTTCTCCCCGTCCTGTGGCGTAACAAGGCCGGTTCGCAATAAAAAAGGGACAGTCGCTCCCCAGTTGTGCGGCATAATTGACCAGCGCTGTTTCCTTAAGATCCAGCTGAAACTTTTGGTTGAGGAGCTGCAGCATAAAAGCCGCATCTGCAGAACCGCCGCCAAGGCCGGCGCCAATGGGTATATTTTTAAATAAATGAATGCTTACGGGTGGAAGATGGGGGAAATCGGATTGCAACAGCTGAAACGCCTTTAAACAGAGATTGTCGGCCGCATTACCCGGTACCGGGATACCACTGCTTTCAAATTGCAGTTGTGTATGTGTAATCACCTCCAGCGCATCATTAACAGGCAGGGGATAGAATACGGTTTCCAGGTCGTGAAAACCATCCGGGCGTTTCCGGGTAATATGTAAACCCAGGTTTATTTTACAGTTGGGAAATACAATCATGTATTGTTTATTGCACAGCAATCCAGCAGCCCCCTGTGT
>NZ_DATMTE010000526.1:0-25036 GCF_035564935.1 Chitinophaga sp.
ATCGCTTTCTATATGTTCCGACTTGATATAGCCGTTCATCTGCTGCACAATATCCTGATGCGCTGCCGCTACATTATGTTGTTCTGTGGGATCTTTGCTGAGATCATATAATTCCAGCGGGGCATTCTTATCTTTCATCACATTCAGTTTTACTCCTTTCCACTTGCCCATGCGCAAAGCCTGGCGGCCGCCGCCTTCATGAAATTCCCAGTACAGGTACTGATGCTGTGGCTGTTTTCCTTTACCCAGTAAGGTTGGCAGGAAAGAGATGCCATCGGTGTAAGCCGGTTTTGGTGCACCGGCAATATCGGTTAGCGTAGGCATCAGGTCCCAGAAAGCACCGGTATAATCGCTTTTGCTGTTGGGTTTTACTTTACCGGGCCACTTCACAATAAAGGATGTTTTAATACCTCCTTCATATAAATCGCGTTTGTAACCACGCAGTCCGCCGGAGCTGTTAAAGAATACGGGATCAGCGCCGCCTTCACGGTGAGCGCCATTATCGCTGCTGAAAATAACAATGGTATTATCCGTAAGTCCCAGTTCATCCAGCTTATCCAATATCTGTCCTACATAGGCATCCATGCGGCTTACCATAGCGGCATAGGTGGCACGTGGCTTTGCTACGGAAGCATAACCGCCGGGTTGCGCCCCGGGGCCATAGTCCGCGCCTTTATAGGGATGTTCTTCAAAACTGTTCTCATATTGTTTGTAGTATTCATCGTCCGGTCCCTGCAATTCTGCATGCGGCAATGTGGTAGGTACAAAAAGGAAGAACGGTTTGTTTTTGTTCGCTGTTATAAAGGCCAGTGTTTTTTCCTGGATCAGTGCAGGCGCGTATACTTTTTTTCCTGTAAGATCATTACCTGTAAGCGTCACTTTTTCGTTATTGCTCCACAGGTGGGTAGGATAATAACGGTGCGATTGCCGCTGACAGTTGTACCCGAAAAACACATCGAATCCTTTCTTATCCGGGGCGCCGCTGGTACCTACCATACCCAGTCCCCATTTACCAAATGCACCGGTGGTATACCCTGCTTTTTGCAGCAGCTGCGCATAGCTCTGCGCGGTATCGGGCAACGGCTCCTGCCCTTCCGGTACTATTTCCTTGTTGCCCCGGATATAGGTATGACCGCTATGCTGGCCGGTAAGCAAGGTAGAGCGGGATGGCGCGCAAACAGAGGTACCTGCGTAAAATTGGGTGAATAGCATGCCCTGTTTTGCCAGCCGGTCGATGTTAGGCGTTTTGATCTTTGTTTGCCCGTATGCGCCCAGGTCGCCATAGCCAAGATCATCTGCCAGGATGAAAACGATGTTGGGCCGCACCTGCGCTTTACCGGCGTATGATGCGAGCATCATGCCGGTAAGCGCCAGTGTTGTTATTTTCTTCAGGATCATCATAAATTATTTTTGTTACTTATTTCCATTGCGGGTTTTGTGTCAGTTTCGGATTCAATACAATCTGGTTAGATGGAATCGGGTAATAATAGTAATAATCCGGGAATGGCGCCGGCGGATTTTTTTCGTAGGCGATATATCCTTCTGTAGCGCCATCGAGAATAGGGATGATGCTGTTGGCCGGTACATCGGTTCCTTTTTTGAGCCACCGGCCCAGTTTGCGTGCAGTTACATACTCCATCTTTTTCCAGCGGCGCAGGTCATCAAACCTGAACGATTCTCCCATCAGCTCAATAGCCCGCTCCCGCCGGATTTCCCACAACACCGGTGTAACGCCCGGGTCGCGGGTGGGATCATTGGGAATGGAAGCTACCTGCAAGGGGGCCACCCCGCCGCGTGCGCGGAGCTTATTGATAGTCTGGTCTGCAATGTCCTGGCTGAACTCGCCCAGTTCATATTTGGCTTCTGCATAGTTCACCATTACTTCTCCCATACGGAAAATGGGTGCATCATTTACATCAAGGTTCTGGATGCGCTGTATTTTATTACTGAATTTATAAAAGCGGTAACCGGTATACGTAACGTTAAAGGGCTGACCGTTATTATAATCCACGTAATGCGGTTCCTGGCGCACTATTAATCCCTGCCAGTTCATGGTAGGCAGTGTTTTGTTCTTAGGGCCGGAAATTGCTTCCATGATGGGGAAGTATTCCATATCTGCCGGATCATCGCTGGGCTGCCAGTCCTGGCTCGGATGATTCACCTTTACTTTAAACGGCGGGGGTACGGTATAGTATAAACGTTTATCGCGGTTCCTGAATTCGGTGAAGGGCGATTTGTCGCCGGCAAACAAGGGGCTGGTCCAGCGGGTTTGCCCGTCGGTCATGAGGTACATGTCCGCCGCCTTTTTGGTAAGGTCCCACCTGCCGGCGGAGTTCCGTGCCAGCGAAGCGAGACTGTGCACTACCTGTGTTTGATCGTATTGCTTATAGAGCAATATGCCGGGGATATTTGCCAGTGATTCGCTGTTGAACTCTTCGTCATAATTTGGGTGCAGCACCGGGAAAGCGGCCACCAGTTTGGCGGCTGCATCTGCGCTGGCGCGCAGGTAAGCCGTAGGATCGCCGAGCTGGTGATACTTGCGCCAGGTACCTTCCATGAGCCCGAACCGTGCAATGAGGGCGCGCACTACGTTTACATTCACGGTATTGGGGCCGTCGCCTGCCGGCTTGATATGCGCTTCGGCCCATTGCAACTCCTCCAGTATTTTCTGTGTCACTTCTGCACGGGGCGTTCTGGGGCCATAAAGGATGTCCGCATCAGCGTCGGTAAGGGCGGTTTCCACCCAGGTTACATCACCATACTTATTCACCAGGTTGGCATAGCTGTAAGCCCGGAAAAAATAGCCCACGCTGCGCCAGTGGTCTTTGTCGGCGTCGGAGATAGAAGAGCTGCCGAGGTTGTCCAGCATAATGTTCACCGCCCTGATCCGGTTGTACGGATCGGTATAATCATTGGAGCTGGAAGGGATCACCATCCTTTGCCAGATCCAGTTGGACTCACCATTTGGGTTCGCGTTCAGGAACAGGTCGGCATCGTATTCCTTGTTCACATACTCCGCAGCATACCCCGGAAACACTTCATAGAACTGCCAGGCATATGCTTTGATGTTATCGTATTTTGTAAAGGTTGTTTTTTCTGTGAGCTGATCCTTTGGCTGCAGGTCCAGTTTGCTGCTGCAACCCTGCGCCAGTAAAGTTGCTATGAGGATATATATAAAACGTTTCATAATCATTTTTTTCCCGGTTAGAAGTTTACATTAACACCAAAACTGTATTTCTTCATGAACGGATAAATACCGCCATCGCTTACGATATCCGCTTCTGCATCCATCCCATCGGGCAGGTGATCGAAGGTGAAAAGATTTTCACCGGAAACAAATAAGCGGATATTATCAATGAAGATG
Source organism: Chitinophaga sp. (assembly GCF_035564935.1). Classification (GTDB taxonomy): domain Bacteria; phylum Bacteroidota; class Bacteroidia; order Chitinophagales; family Chitinophagaceae; genus Chitinophaga. The sequence goes on from NZ_DATMTE010000526.1 coordinate 3,365, forward strand.
CGTTTCAGCCATTGCTTTGGTACGGCATATCCCAGTGTGATGTTCTTCACACGGAGGTAAGCGCCGTCCGACATATATTTGGTTTGCACATTCCGGCTGGTACCGGTACTGCCGGCGGCATCGGGATAGCTTCTTGGATAAAAGCCATTGGGATTGGAAGGTGTCCAGTAATCAAGGTTGTGTTTATACAAAGTACCAAACTGGTTCAGGTAAGGCCAGTAGAGCTGGTTGCTGATCCACATATCTCTTTTACCCACTCCCTGCAGGAAGAAAGAGAGGTCGAAGTTCTTATAGGAGGCATTGCCAAATACGCCAAACTGGAACCTGCGTCTTGCATTACCGATCACTTTACGGTCGCCGGGATCAGATAAAGTATTATTTCCTGTGAAGATGACATTATCGCCGTTCAGATCTTCATAACGGATATCGCCAGGGTTCTGCTGTACACCTTTAAACCCTGCCACGCCGGGAAGTAAAGTACCCTTTTGCAGGTTGGCATCAAGAGACCCTTTTTCAAAATCATCTGCTGTAAAATATCCTTTGGTAACATAACCCCATATCTCCCCTATTTCCTGGCCTACGTAATAATTGTCCAGCTGCCCGGAGCTATTGATGTTAAGCAATCCTGCAGGGTTGTTGTAACGGGTAATATAAGCGCGGCTGTCGGACAGGTTGAACCCGATAGAATAGCTCACATCCTTTATCCTGTCTTTCCACGACATTTCCAGTTCCCATCCTTTCGACTGAAGGTCTGCCACATTCTGCAACGGCGCTACGGCGCCGAGAATGGCAGGCAGCTCAGCGCCGGGCGCCAGCATATTAAGGGTGCTTCGCCGGAACCAGTCGAATGTAGTATTGAGGCGCCCTTTCAATAAACTGATATCTGTACCGAAGTTAAGTGTGCGCACCGTTTCCCAGGTAAAACCAGCGCTCACCAATGCAGGCGTGGTAAGGGATACATACCTGATATTGGTAGTGGGGTCTGTCCAGGCGGCGTTGTAAGGCGTCATACCTGGTACATACGGATAGTAGTTGGGAACGCTTACCCCATCTTTATTCTTCATAAACACCACCTGGTTACCTATCTCTCCAAAAGATCCCCGGAGTTTAAAAAGGGAAATGGTATTGGACAATGGTTTCATGAAAGATTCCTCACTTACATTCCATCCTGCGGAAACGGAAGGAAAGAAACCAAAGCGCTGGCCCGGGGCAAAACGGCTGGAGCCATCAAAGCGGCCGTTCAGCTCCAGCATATATTTATTTTTATAGTCGTAGTTGATCCTGCCAAAGTACCCGGAAATAGCGTACTCTCCAAAGCCGTCATCTCCAGCAATAGTACCGGTGCTGGTAGACAATGAAGGTACCTGCGGGCTCAGGATATCGAGGCGGTTAATGGAAAAGCTTTCCTGTTTGCTGCTTTCCTGGTTGGTGCCCAGCAGGAAGTTCAGGTGATGGTTATCAAACGCCTTTGTATAGTTGGCATACACGTTCAGCGCCTGGTACGTAGTTTGGTCGTTGGCGCGGGTATAGCGGGTATTGTTGTTGAGAAACTGCCGGTCGTACGTAGCCGCGTTAATGTATTCATTTTTATCCTGGATGTTGCGGTCGTCGCTGTTGCTTTTATTAAAAGTATATTCGGCGGTTACTTTCAAACCGTTAAGCGGGTTGTATTCCAGTTTTCCAAACAGGCGGAGGTCATCGCCGGTGGTGGTATTTACCGGTTCCACTTTCACTACATTGTTAGGCGTGTTATAGGGCAATACATCTCCATTGGGCGCTGTACCATAACCGGTGGGCATATAGGAGCTGTAGGTGATGGCGTTATAAAAAAGGCCGCCGAAATTAGCGGGTGTGGTACGCTTACCATTTTTGTAAAAAATATTTACACTGGCGTTGAGGTTTTTAGTGAGATCGGAACTAACAAAAGTGTTGAGGTTGTAACGGGTGTATTTATCCTTGTTGGTAACAAGTATCCCATCTTCCCCGGTATACCCGCCGGAAACGCGGAAAGTTGTTTTCTCCGAGCCGCCTCCGAAGGAGAAATTATGCATTTGTTCAAAGCCGCGCGTAAAAAGATCGCCGTAGAGGTCTGTTTGTGCGAGCGGATATTTCAGGCCGTTAACTGTTGAACTGCCATCAGGATATTTACCCGGGTTCTGCTGGTAATCGTTCAGCAGATCCAGCCAGGTATTTACGTTCTGGCCGGTCCAGTAGGAATTGGTGCCAAAATCTTTCAATGCGCTCACCAGTTCCAGCGGCGTTGCTTTTTTGGGTAAGGTGGTAGGCGTATTGGAGGTGAAGTTGGCGGAATAATTGAATTTGATGGGCTGGTTCTTCTTCCCTTTTTTAGTGGTAACGAGGATCACGCCAAAAGCGGCCCTGGCGCCGTAAATAGAAGCGGCGGCGGCATCTTTCAGCACGGTTACATTGTCAATGTCTTTAGGGTTTACATCGTCTATATCCATGGGCACATTGTCTACCAGCACCAGCGGCGATCCGCCGTTGATGGAAGTGAACCCGCGGATGTTAAGCGTTGTAGAGGAGCCAGGCTGACCGGTACCGTATGTTACCTGCAAGCCGGGAACTGCGCCCTGGAGCGCCTGTGAAGCGGAGCTCACGGGCCTGTCGCCCAGTACTTCATCCATTTTCACAGTGCTTACCGCGCCGGTGAGATTGGCTTTCTTTTGTGCACCATATCCTACCACCACTACTTCACTCATAGCGGAAAGATCTTCCTGTAATACAATTTTCACCATGCCAGCCGCTTTCACTTCCTGGTGCACGTAGCCGATAGAGCGGATAATAAGGATCGCATCGCTGCTTAGTACATTCAGTGAAAATTCTCCCTGTTCATTGGTGATGGTGCCGTTGGATGTCCCTTTTTCCAGGATACTGGCGCCGGGAACGGGATGTCCTTTATCGTCCGTTACCGTTCCTTTAACAGGCACTTTCGCCGGTGGCTGCTCACCGGGCATACGCATTTGTTTATTGCCGATCAGGATCTGCCGGTCTTCGATCCTGTAGGATAACGGCTGCCCGTAAAGCGCGGCTGCCAGCACTTCTTCAATAGATGCATCTTTTACATTCATGGTTACCGGCGAAGCTTTTTCCAGTAGCTCGGTACTGAATAACACATGGTATCCCGTTTGCCTCCTGATTTCCGAGAACACCGCTTTCAGCGAGCCATGGTCCAGCTTCAGCGACACCTGCTGCGAGTAAGCCGTGGCCGACACCTGTAAGGCGGTGATGAATAAAAAGAAAGTCAGCTTCATGACGATCAGTAATTTGGTTAAACGTGGAGTAAAGGGAATACTGCCAGGTACAGGGCAAAACATTCCCTTGTATGAATTTCTGAAATACATACATTTGCTTAATTAGGTGAATGAATAGTTTACTAAATGCTCGTTTGGTAACTGATTTTACCTGATTTACCGCCGGTTATGTTGGACGCATAACCGGTTTTTTTTGGTGGTGAAAATAATTTACTGATGAATCCTCCTGATTTTGGTTTTGTTATTTTACTTTGATTGTTCTGTTCACTATTTCAAAATGCCGGTTGCCTGTGAATTGAAGCATCGCCAATACTTCCTGTAAAGACTTTTGACGTGGAATGGTGCCGCTGTAGCGGATCCTGGGAATGGTGGCCAGGTCTACCTGTACATCGTACCAGCGCGACAGCTGTAATAATACATCTGAGAGCCATGTATCGTTAAAAATGAAATAGCCGTTCTTCCAGGCAATCACATCTTCTTCGCTCACATTACTTTTCTGCAGTGCGCCCGTTTGGTTGTTAAGCCGCGCCTGCTCTCCCGGCTTCAGCATTAACTGGGTACCGGGTGCGGTCACTACTTTCACACTGCCTTCCAGGAGTGTGGTGCGCACCATTGTATTATCACTATAGGCATCAACGTTAAAATGTGTGCCCAGTACTTCCACTGTTTGTGTGGTGGTGATCACTTTAAACGCCCTGCCGGCATTTTTGGCGATCTCAAAATAGGCTTCGCCCTGCAGGGTCACCCTGCGTTCCCTGGCGGCGAAGTTAACGGGATAGCTGAGCGCGGAGGCCGCATTCAGCCATACTTTGCTGCCATCGGGGAGCACCACGCTATATTGCCCTCCCCTGGGAGTAGCAATGCGGTTAATACCAGTATCTGATGCGTTTCCCGAAGCAGTAGCCTCATATACAATTTCGCCGGCAGCGGTTTTATAAATGCGAAGGCCCGCGTGCTTTACGATATCACCTGCGCCGGCATCGCTGAGTACTATTTCTTTGCCGTTGGCCAGGGTGAGCACGGCTTTATTACCACCTGCTGGTATATTGGGGGACACGCCTGCAACAACTGCCGGCTGGTGTTTACGGGTAGCCGGCCGGTACAAAAATACAGTGGCAGCCAATACTCCTGTGAGTGCTGCTGCAGCTACATACCGGTACTTTACGGGGAACCATATTTTTTTCCCTTCAATACGGCGCCGGATCTGCCGGTACATTTCAGCACGGGTATCTTCGTTGTCCGGGATGTTTGTCCCCGATGCCATTGCGGCCTGTTCGGCCGCCACGCAGTAACGGTGATACCATGCAATTTCCTCATCGGATGCAGTACCGTCGTTGATTTTAGCTAATAATTGCTGTAGTTTTTCCTGGTCCATACCGGCGCTTATACCCATATGGCACTTCAGTAAAACACATCCCCTATGTGATGAAAAAAAAATTTTTCGGAGGGTTTTCCGGTTACATCAGCAACGACATACTGCCCAGCCTTACCCGTAACTTTTTTAGTGCGGTAGTGATCTGGTTTTCTACTGTTTTTTCGGAGATGCCCAGCCGGGAGGCTATTTCACGGTTAGAGAGGTGCTCATGCCGGCTCAGGTAAAATACTTCCCTGCAGCGGGAAGGCAGGGCGTTTGTAAAGCCTGCAATCACGGCTTTCAGTTCTTTGAGTTCCAGCATCCATTCTTCGCTGGCGCTATCCGTTTCCAGAGCGTTGCTTTCGGCAACAAAAGCGGCGCGTACCTTACTGTTCCGGAGATAGTTGGCCGCTTTATAGCGCACGGCCATTACGAGGTAGCCCCGCAATGTGGTCAGTACCACATGGTCGCGGTGTTCCCACAACCATACAAATACGTCCTGCACCACATCCATGCTGGCGGCTTTGTCCTGCAATAGATACCAGGCTGATTTAAAAAGGATATTCCAATACCGTTGATAGATTTCGTCGAACGCAGCCCCATCACCTGATTTCATCAAATCAAGCAGTTCACTGTCCGATTGTAGATAGATGGCTGACATAAACTGATCACTGAAAAAATGCTTCTGAACAAATGTATGGAGCTGCCAAACTAAACTAAAAAAACCAGAACAGCAACCCAATTCCTTTATCCGTATTTCCCGGTGGGAAATACGGATAAACCATCTTTTATACTACTGCTGCTGTGAACCGGTCCATAAGCTCCATTGATAAAATGGCTTGTTCCGCGGAGCAGGGATTGGCACCTTTTCCAAGGAAATAAGCGGTTACCTTCTCTATCATGGGTTGTTGCACATGCTGCAACGGATCAAAAACAATTTCTTCGGTATGCCCGTTTCTCTGCAATGTTATTTTACTTCCGAATACCGGGAAACTGATGCTGCCGGCCGACCCGGTTATTTCACAGCGGTCCTGTTTACTGGCTTCGGACACTGTAAAGCACCACATGCCGTTGAATACCACACCGTTTTCAAACAGGATATGCCCTGTTACCAGGTCGTCTGCCTGGTTAGCGCCTGCCTGGTTCACAGCTATTCCTGCGGCATACTTTGCCTTGCCGAAAAAATACACCATCAGGTCCAGCTGATGCGGGGCCAGGTCGTGAAACAAGCCGCCGCCGGAAACAGCGGGGTCCACGCGCCAGTTAACCGCCGAATTGGCGATGATGCCGGAAGCCGGTGGCTGCAGCATTTGCAGGGAAGCAAAACGGATATCGCCGATGGCATTTTCGGCCAGCAGTGCTTTTACTTTCAGGAACACCGGCTGCTCGCGGCGGTAATGCGCTACGCTGAGCTTTACCTGGTACTGATCTGCGGCGGCTTTCATTCGCAGGGCAGATGCGGCATTCAGCGTCATGGGTTTTTCCACGTAAACAGGTTTGCCGGCAGCCAGCGCCTGGATAGTGTAGGCTTCGTGCTGCAGCGGTGGCGTGGCAATGTATATGGCGTTCACTTCCGGGTCGTTGATGAGTTGTTCCGCGTTGTCGTACCACTTGGGCACGCCATGCCGCAATGCGTAATCCTGCGCCTTTGCGCCATCCCTGCGCATGACCGCTGCCAGGGAGGAATGCGGCACTTTATTAAAAGCCGGGCCACTTTTGACTTCTGTTACATCTCCACAACCTATGATTCCCCATTTTATTTCTTCCATAATAATGCATTATAATAATGCAAATAACATAATTTCATTTATCAAAAACGAAGGATATTTATTTTCAGCATGGCGAAACTAAAAACAGCATTCTACCGGCAGCACGATGTAACTGTTATTGCGAAAGACCTACTGGGCAAAATACTGGTAACAAATATTAACGGCGTTCGCACAGCCGGTATGATCGTGGAAACGGAAGCCTATGGCGGTATTGTAGACAGGGCTTCACACGCATGGAACAACCGCCGCACCAAACGTACAGAAGTAATATACCAGCCCGGGGGATTGGCCTACGTATACCTTTGCTATGGTATTCACTATCTTTTTAACGTGGTCACCAATATTGAAAATACCCCCCATGCGGTATTGATCAGGGCATTGCAGCCGGTAGACGGTATTGATATGATGCAGCGCCGTTATAACAACAAGCCTTCCGCCAAACTTACCGCCGGCCCGGGCAGCCTCTGCAAGGCAATGGGGATAGATGCTGCATTGAACGGGGAAAGCCTTACCGGTAAAAAAGTATGGATTGAAACAGGACAGGATATCGCGGACGATAACATCGTCATATCCACCCGTGTAGGGGTGCAGTATGCAGGGGAAGACGCTTATCTTCCCTACCGCTTCAGCATAAAAAATAATGATTGGGTAAGTAAAGGAAAAGGGTTGTGAGGATCACTGCCCCATCTTCCTGTTGACCTTACCTTCCAGCGTTGAAATGATATTTCCGCATTCTTCCAGCCTTGTAAAAGCGGTACTGCCATCCAGCGCCAGGTCTTTTTTGGTAACTTCCAAACCACCGAGAAAGGCTTCCAGGTATGATAAATATTTAGGCTGATCGCTGTATAAGGCATTATAGATTTCCTCGTTCAGCTTATCTCCTTCCGCCTGCAGTTCGGGGTTCACCAGGTCTGTTACGCCGCGCAGCTTATCCATCACAATGCTCATCTTTTCTTTCAGCGCTTCCAGGCTGCGTTCATCTTTTTTACCCGGGGCCACATTGTTGCGGAACAAACTATCAGACAATGTTTTTCTTGCTTTCTTATAATCGTTCAGCCCCTGTTTCAGGTATTCCAGCTGCTGATTCAGCTGCTCTCCCTTCTCCTTTTTAAAGTATTTATCGATCCCGCTATCCAGGTGTTTTACCCAGGTGAGCAGGTGGAAAGTGATATCTGTAACGCCTGGCTTTCCTGATTGCCCCGATACATTGGCGGAAAAAAACAGCATGCAGCAGAGTGCTGCCCCGGTGAATACTTTGCGCAATATCATCTTTAGTTTCTTTTATTATAGTTTCATGGAAAATAAGGAATTTATTATTCAGATGTTGGAGAAATCTGCGGTTTTCTTTCTTTGAAAGATGATCAGCCGCGTAATTAAAATATGGGAAAACAGCCAGATGAACCACTATGTCCCTGGCAGGTTTCCCGTATCGTAAATGATTTTATCCTATATTCGGCCAGCGGTTGTGATATATTTTATACCTGGTGAATGTTTAAGAAGATCTGTTTTCATGTTGCGCTGATTGCCGTTCTTACCGGCTGCGTATCATCCCCGGCGCCATTGCGTAAGGGCAGGGTGTATATCGGTAAAGAAGGGAAACAATACATGCTTTACCGTGAGGGCCGGCCTTTCCAGGTAAGGGGAGCTGCCGGTATAGAAAATCTCGCAGCGCTGCATGCCGCCGGCGGTAATACCATCCGCACCTGGGATACCTTACACCTTGGCCGCATCCTGGACGATGCCTATGCCAATCATATTGCTGTAATAGCAGGCTTTCCCATGCCGGTAAGCAGTTTTTTACCTTACTACAACGACACGGCCAAAGTGGCGGCACAATATACCGCTTTCAGAAATGTGGTGAACCGGTATAAATCGCACCCCGCATTACTGATGTGGTGCCTGGGCAATGAGATCGACTTTCCCTATACGCCCCGGTACAACCACTTTTACAAAGCCTATAATCATTTGCTGGAAATGATCCACAGGGAAGATCCCGATCACCCCGTGACCACTGCATTGATCAATTTCAACAAACGTTGTCTTTATAACATCCGGTTTAAAGTTACCGGGCTCGACCTGGTTTCGATGAATATCTTTGGTGAGCTGCGGCATTTGCAACGTGACCTGGATAAGTTCTCCTGGTTCTGGGACGGGCCGTTCCTCATCACCGAATGGGGTATCAACGGGCCATGGGAATCGGAGCAAACAACGTGGGGCGCTCCTGTTGAAAATACCAGTACCTGGAAAGCGGAACAATACCTGCAGCTTTACAGGCGGTATATGCCGGTAAAAGATCCGCGGTTCCTTGGCGCCTGCGTTTTTTACTGGGGCAATAAACAGGAAGTAACCCATACCTGGTTCAGCTTATTAACCAAAGAAGGCGGGGCCACGGAAACGGTAAATACCATGCAGTACCTGTGGACCGGCCAATGGCCCGCCCACAGGGCGCCCGCATTAAAGTATATGCTGCTGAACGGCAAAGGCAGCAGGGATAATATCTTATTAACTCCCAACAGCCTGCAAACCGCCGAAATACTATTGGCGGATACTTCCACCGCCCCCCTGCAAATTACGTGGGAGTTACTGGCGGAAGACTGGCACACCAAAAACAGGGATGAACCCAATACGCAGCAACCTGTTGGTTTTAACAGCCTGCTGTTAAAAGCGCAGGGCAACAAGGTCACCTTCCGCTCGCCGGGTAAAGAAGGACCTTACAGGATCTTTGCAACGGTTTCTGATAATAAAGGGCATTTTGCTACCGCCAATACACCATTTTACGTAGTCAGTCAATGATAGAAAAAACATCACCTATTTTGCCACCCTCACGCCGTGAACGGTTCACGCTACGGCTCATGATCCTGCTGGGAACCTGCGGCATGGCCTATATGCTGTATTGTTTACTGAACAAGGCGCAAATAGGATATGCACCGTTTTACTGGGTGCTGATGGGAGGTTTTATCTTTAATTGTCTCACCATTCTGCATGAATGGTATCATTACTTTTCCATTTCAGTACCTGCCACTCCGCCAAAAGAACATCCTTTTACCGTTGATATCCTCACTACTTTTTGTCCGGGCGAGCCCTATGCCATGATCGTGGAAACCCTCACCGCTATACAGGCCATCACTTATCCGCATACCACCTACCTCTGCGATGAAGCGAATGATCCCTACCTGGTGAAAGTATGTGAGCAACTGGGGGTAAAACATGTAACACGCCATACAAGGGAAAATGCCAAGGCAGGGAATATCAACAATGCCCTGAAACAGGCTACCGGCGAGCTTTGCGTGGTGATGGACCCTGATCATGTGCCTTCACCGGATTTTCTGGATCCGATTGTGTCGCACTTCAATGATCCTGAAGTGGGGTTTGTGCAGATCGTTCAGGCCTACAGCAACCTGGGCGATAACCTGGTGGCTAAAGGCGCCGCCCAGCAAACTTTCCAGTTCTATGGCCCTATTATGGCCACAATGAATAGTTACGGTACTGTATTGGCCATAGGCGCCAACTGTACCTTCCGGAGAGCTGCATTGGACAGCATCGGCGGCCACGCCGCCGGTCTTGCGGAAGACATGCATACCGCCATGTAGCTGCATGCCAAAGGCTGGAAATCGGTGTATGTGCCCATAGTGCTTACCAGGGGATTGGTTCCTGCTACCATGTCGGCCTATTATGCGCAGCAGCTCAAATGGGCCCGCGGCACCCTTGAATTGCTGGTTACCTCCTACCCGGCCCTGTTCCGGTCGTTCACCTGGCGGCAACGCCTGCATTACGGCACTATTCCTTTGCATTATTTATCGGGCATCGTTTTCTTTATAAATTTTCTCATTCCCATCCTGTCGCTGTTTACAGGACTGATCCCTTTCCGGGTCGACGTCATCGATTTTGCCCTGCTGGGACTGCCGGCTGTTACAGCTATTATCCTGATCCGTCATTTTGTACAGCGATGGGTAATGGAAGAAAAAGAGAGAGGATTTCACGTAGTAGGCGGATTACTGCTGATAGGCACCTGGTGGATCTATATTCTCGGGCTTGTTTATACCGTGATCCGGAAAAAAGTGCCGTATATCCCTACGCCTAAAGATGAAAGCGGCCCTGATCACCTGGAACTGAATATTCCCAACATCATTGTATTGCTGGCATCACTGGCGGCCATTGTTTACGGGTTGTGGTACGACTGGAACCCGTATTCCCTTGTAATGGCCGGGATTGCGGGGATCAACTGCCTGATCATGACTTTCAATATTATGGCCAGTCTCCGGTTGCGCCGTTTATCTGAAAAATACCAATGGTTAAGGGTTATTCTCGTATACCCGTTACTGTTAAAAAAACAACTCTGGCTTTTCCGGCATCTTCATTTGTATGCCGCTTTCCGCAAACTTGGATTACCGCTGCTGCTGGCGGTTGTTTTATTAACCGGGTATATGACCACCAGCCATCCCGAGCCTGCCGTGGAGCCTCCCCCGCCCACCCATCAGCAAAGCACTTTCTATACCGGGATATTCAGCCCCGCCGGTACAGATGGACTCAGCTCCCTGCAACAGGTGAAGGATTACCAGCAACAGTTCCATACCCGCTTCAATATTATTTCGCTGTATATTCCCTGGGGAGATGCACCCCAATGTAATGTGCCCGACTCCCTTATCAACGCCATTTATAACAACGGCTCCCTGCCTATGATCACCTGGGAACCCTGGACCAACCTATTTGACAGCGCTATCGCCAATAAGGAACTCAGTAAAGGACAACGGGTTTTTGCACATATCAGCGCCGGTTTCTTTGATCAGTACCTGCTCAGGTTTGCAGCCCGGATAAAATCGCTGAACCGCCCGGTGTTTATCCGTTTTGCACATGAAGCGGATAACCCCGCCTATCCCTGGTCTGCTACCGGTAACAATACGCCGGAACAATTCAAAGCCGCATGGCAGTATATCTGCCGCCTGTTCAACCGCAACGGGGTCAGTAACGTGATATGGGTATGGAACCCCTGGCATGCTGCGGCCGCAATGGATTATTTTCCGGGAGCGGCATATGTTGACTGGATCGGGGTAACAGGGCTGAACTATGGGCCGCAAAATGAAAACGGGCAATCGTATACTTTCCGCGAACTGTATGCGCCCTTTCACCGGCTACCGGTATTCCGTTCCGGCCTGCCGGTAATGGTGGCCGAAATGGGCTCCCTCCGCGCCGCCGGCAACCAGCAGCGATGGCTGGAGGATGCCTTTACCTCCATCAATGATCAGTTCCCTGAAATACATGCCTTCGTGTTGTTCAACAGTCCGGAGGATAAAAACATCCTGCGGCCGGTTGCAGGAAATAGGCTCAACTGGCAGCTGGAAGAACCAGGAAAAGTATTTGCAGCAGCCACACAATATGCCCGCATCCGTAACAGCAGCAAGGTGCCCGCTTATGGAGCAATCGCTCCGGACCCTGCACCCACAGGGGTTACCGCCAATATAGCATTGCCCGGCAATATCAGGGGAATCAATTACCAGAAAGGGGAAAACTGGTTCCGGAATTTACATGCACTTACCCGCCGGGAAATTGAAAAAGATTTTACCGGGATGAAAGCGCTTGGCGTAAATACTATCCGGCGCTACGGTCCCGGTGTATACGACCACAACATACTCAATGTGGCAAAGGAAATGGATATGAATATCCACTACGGCTTCTGGATCCCTGAAATAACAGATATGCAGGAACAGGCCCCCATGCTTGCCACACTCAGAACAACTATCCTGGAACAGGTTGCCAGCCTGAAACAAAACCGGCATATCGTAGCATGGAACATCGGTAACACCGTATGGCAGCAACTCTCCAAACAATACTACAAACCGGAACTGCTTTACCGGCAACAAAGTTTTGTTACCTGGCTAAACAGTCTAACTACAGCCATTAAAGCCATCGACAGCACAAGGCCATTAACAATAGACGTGGCCCTCAACGGCAACATCAGCGGTACCCTTGCACTGCTGCACCGGCAACTGCCACAGACAGACGCGTTCGGCATTGTAATAGGCAATGACACCACCGGTTTGGGGCAACTGGCTTCCATTGCGCTTCCCTTTTATATCAGCCGGGTACCGGTGGCTGCTTACGCCTGCATACCCGGCCAACGGCCATCCGCTTTCATCACTACCTGGCAGGATCTCGAAACACGCGACTTCGTTACATTCGACGGTTTAATTGATCACCAGGGAAGATATAAATCATCTTTCTACCAGCTCGGTCATCTCTGGAACAAAAATTTCAAAACACAGGGTATACCCCGCATTCATATACTGCGACCGGCAAGAACTACCTGGGCAAACAACCGCCTTACCTACCATGCACTTGTTTACAACAATAACGAATGGAAAACTGCAGATAACAACACCCCCCTGAAATTTGAATGGTACCTGGTAAAAACCGATCATTACGGCAACAGTATTTTCTTGAAGAAACTGGGCACAGGCGCGGCTGTTACCATCTCCATACCTGAAAACCCCAGCCGCTACAGGCTATACCTGGAAGCGGCAAAAGACGATCATGTGGCTACTGTGCAATCAACGCTCAATACCCCGCTGTAAGCGAAAGAAGGCCCACTTGTAAAGTTTATTATAAATAACATAGTACTATGTATTGGATAGTACCATGCAATAATCTATCTTTGCTACAGACAAGCCGTCATTCTATTACATTCATCATTTATCTCATGAAAAAATACTTTACCTGTATTCTCCTGGCATTAATAGGGGTCCTTTCTTTTCGCAGCATATCAGTCGCGCAGGACAACGACCGGCAACTGGCAGCGGTGATCCTGCACAACGATAGTCTCTTCTGGCAGGCGTACAATACCTGCGATGTAACAAACATGATGACCTACTTTTCGGATGACATCCAATTCTATCACGACAAAGGCGGCATCACCAATGGCAAACCCGCTTTGGCCCAATCCTTTGAAAAAGGCGTTTGCAGCAACAGGGATAGCTTTACGTTGAGAAGGGAAGCGATCGACAGCAGCATCAAAGTATTCCCGCTCCGGAAAGATGGTGTGATATACGGCGCCATACTCACCGGCGCGCACCTGTTTTATGTACAGGAAAAAGGCAAAAAGGAACGGGCGGAAGGCCTTGCAAAATTTACCCATCTCTGGCTGAAGGAAAACGGTAGCTGGAAAATGACGCGGGTACTGAGCTATGATCATGGCCCCGCACCATACATCAATAAAAGAAAGGCGCTTACATTACCCGCTGATGTATTGCAAAGCTACACCGGTAAATATAAAGGCACTCAAACCGCAGCTGCCTACATAAAGGCGGATGCCAGCTCACTCCTCCTCCAGATAGGCGAAAAAAAGTTCCTGCTCTATGCAGAAAAGGAAAATCTTTTCTTTTCCAAAGAACGCGATCTCACCTTTGAATTTCTAAAGGAAGGCAATAAGGTGGTAAAACTGGTAGTGCGGGAACGCGATGAAATAGCGGAGGAATTACAGCGGGATAACAATATGCCATAGCAATATGCCGCTGACGCAAAAAAGCGTCAGAGGCATATTGTATTATTTTGTTTCGGGCATCAATACCAGCCTGATGTAATTATCGTTGCTGATTGTTTTTGCCGCCAGCGCTTTCACACTTTCCACCGTCACTTTATCCATCGCTTTATCAAAATCATATACCTGGTTCAAAGGCTCTTTGTTGGCAAACTGCGCCCCCAGGTACCCCAGCCAGAACTGGTTGGTTTTTAAAATGGTTTGCCTGCTTACCCTTGTTTCAGCTTTGAACTTATCGATATTCACAGGTGCAGGACCTGTAGTTTTCAACTTATTTATTTCATCCACTGCAGAAGCAATAAGGCGTTCTGCATTGGCGGGTGCGCAGCCAAAAGATACAGACAGGCTGAAACGCTGCTCCGGCAACTTAGCCACATTCACTTCCGCGTCCGGCGTATAAACCCCGCTTTCCTCCTCTCTCAAACGCTCCAGCAGCCTAATTTCCAGCACTTCTTTCAAAGCCGCCATCTTCAGGGTGTTTTCATAATTGTATTCAAAAGGTCCTGAGAATACCAGTAACACACTGGCCTTCTGCTCGCTGCCTTTGTAAACAGTACGTGAAATTTTACCCGCAGGAATATGAATGCCAAGGTCCTTCGCCTGTTCATGACCATTTTTGGATGGCAAAGACGCAATGTATTTTTCGAGCAGTGGTTTTATTTTTTCCTCTTCAATATTTCCTACAAAAACAAAAGTAAACCCGGAAGCATCTGCAAATCTTTCCCTATAAATATCAAAGGCCCTGTTCAGGTTGATCTGGTCCAGTTTTTCCATGGTAACGGCCGTGCGGCGGATGTTATAGTTACCCAACACTGCTTTCACGGTATCGCCGAATACCTGGTTGGGATCTACGCCTTTGTTGGCAAGACCAGCTTTTGCTTTGGCTATCTGTCCCACAAAAAAAGCGGAATCTTTACGCGGCTCTGTAAGGCAACCGTACAATAATTCCAGCGCCAGCCCAAGATCCTGCGGGGCTGCGCCACCGCCTATACCCTGGCTCCTGTCTGAAATAAAGGGATTCAGGCTCACCTGTTTTCCTGTAAGGAATTTGCCCAGCTGCACAGCGCCGTAGTTACCAATACCGCCGGAAGCAATGAGCCCTGCTGCATTTGCAGCGCTCTGATAATCGGCGTCGCTGTAAAGGGAAGTACCACCTTCGGAGAAGCCGTTGAACAGGATCTGGTTATCCTGGAAATCGGTTTTCTTCAACACTACTTTAATGCCATTACTCAGCGTAAGCGTGGTGATACCCAGTTGTTCATCTTTTTCTTCCTTAATGATCTTTCCTGCTATAGGCGTAGTTTTCAGCAGCGGCAAATTTTCCACGTCATCTTTAAACGGGGTGATGGTTTCTTTGTCAACGCTGCTTATCCAACCCAGTACAGTGGCCTCGCCCGGCAAACCGGCTTTCTCTTTTTCCGGCGCTGTTAAAAGGATATCGCGGTTGGTATTTTTCAGGTAGATGGATACCTGTTTGTTTACTTCCTGTAAGGAAATACCGCCCAGCTGACTTTTTACCAGTTCATTTTCTTTCATTATGCCGGGGGCGGCTGTTCCGTTAAGGAAATACTCCAGGTATTCTTTTACATAGCTGTCCGACTGCACCTTGTCTTTTTCTTTGAGTGCTGCTTCCATGCTGCGCAGGTAGCTGTTCTTTGCCCGGTCCAGTTCTGTTTGGGTAAAGCCGTATTGCTGAACGCGGCGTACTTCGCGATAGGCGGCTTTAAATCCTTTCTCCAGTCCGCCGGATTTGGTAGTGGCGGTAATGGTAAATGCATCCAGCCCACCGAGCAGATCGCCGTAACCCGCGCCGCCGTTCAGGAAGGGCGGATCGGCCTGGCGGGCTAATTCTGCATAGCGACCGCCTAACAACTGGCCAAATAAACCTCTTACCATAGTAGCGCGGTAATCGGCAGCCGTTTTTAATTCCGGTGAAAGCTGCTTCATGATCACCTGTATGCCTGTATTGGTGATTTCCTTATCGGTTACCTGCAGGAACTGGTTCTTACCGGTAAGCGGTACCTTGTATTTAACGCGGGGTTTTTCGGCGGCAGGGTTTTTCAGGTCGGAAAATTTCGACCTGATAGCCTGTTCAATCTGCACCGGGTCAATATCTCCCACCACTATCAGCGCCTGGAGGTCCGGGCGGTACCAGTCTTTGTAGAAGGAACGGATCGTTTCCGGTTTAAAGTGAAGCAGCACCTCTTCTGTACCAATAGGCAGGCGGGAAGCGTAGCGGGAATGGTTTAACAGCACCGGGAGGGTTTGTTGCTGTATACGTTCAGACACGCCCTTGCGTAAACGTTTTTCTTCGATGATCACACCACGTTCTTTATCAATTTCAACAGGATCCAGTGTGGCCTCCTGTGCCCAGTCCCGCATGATCTGCAAACCATTTTTCAGCAACTCTGGGTTATCGCTGGGTAATGGCAACTGATAAACAGTTTCGTCGAAATTCGTATAGGCGTTGATGTCAGCGCCAAAACGTACGCCCGAACGTTGCAGGTAATCGACCAGTTCATTTTTCGGGAAATGCGTGGTACCGTTAAAGCTCATGTGCTCCATGAAATGCGCGAGCCCCTGCTGTTCGTCTGTTTCCAGGATAGAACCTGCTTTGGTGGCCAGGTACATCACTACTCTTTTTTCGGGTTGTGTGTTGCGGCGAATATAATACGTGAACCCGTTGGATAATTTCCCTGTCCGGACCGCCGGATCAAGCGGCAGGTTTTGTGCTTCACTGACCACAGGTAATCCTATGCCCAATGAAAGGACAATCATTAATAATGGCTGGTTTTTAAATTGCATGTTGATTTTGTTGTAGCACTAAAGATACTATAGCAGATAATATCTCCACAACCGTTCAACATTTTTCGCTGTTAAAAAAGCTCCGGGTCAGGATGACCCGGAGGCTGATGTTGTTTACCGGTAATATCCCCCATGCCAGTGGTGATGATGATACGGGCGGGGGTGATAATACCCTGGCCGGTCCCGCACCACCAGGCAACTGCTTAAACCGGAAATAAGCACAATGGCAACAACCAGATATTTCAAAGTTCTCATGATCGCATAATTTTAATGTTGTGATGAATAGACGGAAGTTTAAGCGACTGCAGGCGGTTTAATCTTCTTGTTCACCTGTATAAATGATAAAACTATGCCAGACCGCTGTGAGAACTGTTATCTATTGTTAACGCCTCATATGAGTTGATACAATGCTTCCCTGTTAAAGCCCTGCAGCTCATTCAGCCTGTTTTCTTTCACCTTCTGTACCCAGTAGGGATCCGTCAAAACGGAGCGCCCTACTGCCACCAGGTCAAACTCATTGTTGTCCATCCTGCGTACCAGTTCTTCTATAGAAGCAGGCGATGCATTTTCGCCCCTGTGCAATGAAATAATGTCTTTGTCTAATCCCACCGAACCCACTGTGATAGTGGCTTTCCCGGTGAGCTTCTTTGTCCATCCTGCAAGGTTCAATTCCGATCCTTCAAACTCCGGCTCCCAGAAACGGCGGGTAGAACAATGGAAAATATCTATCCCTGCATCGGCCAGCGGCGTTAGCCATGCAGCCAGTTCAGCAGGTGTATGAGCGAGCTTGCTATGCAGGTTTTTCAGTTGCCATTGCGACACCCGTATCATCACAGCAAAATCATCTCCCACCTGTTTACGGATCTCTTTGGTGATCTCCACGGCAAAACGGCTGCGTTCCGCCAATGTTTTGCCGCCAAAAAAACCGGTCCTGGTATTAGTATCCTCCCGGAAAAACTGGTCCACCAGGTAACCATGCCCACCCTGCACTTCCACGCTGTTAAACCCCATCCGTTTTGCATGTGCAGCGGCGCGCCCAAAGGCCGTAATGGTATCGGCAATGTCTGCATCGCTCATGGCTATGCCATTACCAATACCGGAAGGTCCTTCAAACGGGGCAGGCGGCAACCACCCCGACGCATGGTTTTCCTGGATACCGCAATGCCATAGCTGTGGCGCCATCTGGCCGCCGGCTTCGAGCACGCTGTTGATCACCTGCTGCCAGCCGGCCAGCGATGCCTCTCCGTAAAACCTGGGAACATTGCCATCATCGGCGGAGGAGGGCCGGTCGATCACCGTGCCCTCTGATATGATCAGGCCCACTTCTCCCACAGCGCGACGCTGGTAATAAGCGGCCACCTCACTGGTGGGAATGCCGCCCGGGGAACAGGCCCGGGTCATGGGCGACATTACAAAACGATTCCTTGTAAGCAACGATTTCAGGGCAAATGGCCTGAATAAGCTCGTGGTATTCATACTGCTGTTGTTTATGTCCTGGTGACGATTGAAATCGCCGGAGGGGGACAAAATATCTTATCTTTTTACAACAGTTATTTATGCAATGCTTTTGCAAGGGCTGCTTCGGTTACCTTCGCCATCACCTGGTAACCGGCGGCATTGGGATGCACGCCATCCAGCGTCAGGTTTTCCTTCTGCCCGTTCCGGCTATCGGCCAGGGGTGTAAAATAATCCAGCAGTACCAGGTGGTTTTCTTTTGCGTAGCTACTGATCATTTTGTTTAACGATATGATATCTTCCGCCGGTGTCAGTTCTTTCCGCCACGGGTATTGGAATACGGGCAGGTAAGCGCAGAGAACCGGCCGGATACCATGCAGCTTTGCCAGTTCGGCCATCGACTTTATATTGTCCATAATGGTTTGGTTGGTAACATGACCGGTGTTCCCGGCAATGTCGTTGCTACCGGCAAGGATAACCACTGCTGCCGGATGCAGGTCAATCACATCCTGCCGGAACCGGATCAGCAACTGCGGCGATATTTGTCCGCTTATTCCGCGGTTGATATAGTGCGGGTTTTCAAAAAATGAGGGCGCCACGTCAGACCATCTCTCAAAAATAGAACTGCCCAGGAAAACCACGCGCTGCTCTCCTTTTGCCGGTGCAGGCAGCGTCTTGTTCTTTTCGTTGTAGTGGCGGAGGTTGGCCCAGTCGTCTTTAAAATCTTCTTTTGCCACCGGTGTTTGCTGTTGTGCGTAGCTGGTGCTGAGTATTAGCAACAGCGGCAGTAGTAGTGTTATTTTCATAAAATCTCTTTCTGTTAATACTTCCCGAAAAGTTGATTCATATCTCCATAAGGCTTTGCAGCATCCGCATAAGTAAAAGTGCCCTTATGCAGGATCTCTTCCGCGGCCCGGAAAATAGCGCCGTATGCAGCTCTCACCAATGAAGAACCGATACTTACCCTTTTTACGCCAAGATCTTCCAGCTGCTGCAATGTAAAGTTGCTGCCTGATAGTCCCATGATCACATTCACCGGGCGGGGCGCCACTGCTTTTACTACGGCGGTTATTTCTTCCGGCGTTTTCAATCCCGGGGCAAACAGTACATCGGCGCCGGCATCTGCAAATGCTTCCAGCCGTTTGATCGTATCTTTCAGATCGGGGCGGCCATAGATGAGATTTTCTGCGCGCGCAGTGAGCATGAAAGGATGCGGCAGGCTACGCGCTGCGGCTACTGCGGCCTTCACCCTTTCAAGCGCCAGTTCAAACGGGTATATCGGATCGCCCGGCTTGCCGGTGGCATCCTCTATGGAACCTCCTGCCAGTCCGTTCTTTGCAGCGAGCAATATTGTTTCCGCGCAGGCGGATGGCTCATCGCCAAAGCCATTTTCCAGGTCGGCTGCCACAGGCAATGAGGTGGCATTGATGATCTGCCGTGTATTCTGTAAGGTTTCCTCACGGCCTACTGCCGCATGGCCATCGGGTTTGCCCAATGCAAAAGCAAGACCTGCACTGGTAGTAGCCAGTGCTTTAAAGCCGAGTGTTTCCAGTACTCTTGCGGACCCTGCATCCCAGGGATTGGGCGCCACAAATATACCGCTGCGCTGGTGCAACGCACGGAAAGTTTCGGCCCTGGCTTGAAATGAGTTTACTGCAGATGGTTTCATGTCGGATCATTTACGGGTGATCATTCTCCTGGCATCACCGTTATAAAAGTTAATAAAAAAAAGCCTCAGAAAGATCTGAAGCTTTTTCATTGATCTGTTTAGCGCCATCAAGGTACTAAATCAATCGCTTTTCTGCAACCTGTTTAAAACCTGAAGGCAATGCCTGATATCTGGCGCCGCGGCATCTGCGGATTGCCGCCAAAGCCGGCGCCCAGGCCGTTTAAACGTCCTTTCACAAAGCTATAGTTCACCCATAGGTTGGCTGCATGTGCCGGTGGTCCGCCTGGTCTTTTTCCTTCATAACCCTTATCTGTTTTTACGAAATGAATATCATTATAGGCATACCTTGCTACGATGTTTAAGCCGGGCAATACGGTGCCGGTTAGCGGGTCACTCTTTTCAGTTCTTTAAAATTCTTATTACCCCATTCGATCACTGTCATTACCACGGGTAAAAGTGAAGCGCCAAATGCCGTTAGCCGGTACTCTACTTTAGCCACTGATTCATCATACACCGTTTTGCTGATGATTTCATGTTTTACCAGTTGGTTCAGCTGTACATCCAGTACTCTCCTGCTGGCCTGGGGAATTTTCCGTTGCAGCTCACCGGGGCGGCTCACGCCGTTGGCGATATAATAAATCAGGGTAATTTTCCAGCGCCCGTATAATATTTCCCGTACATATTCATGCCCGCATTCCAGTATTGGTATTTTCCGTTGGTATGTCATAAAAATAATTCAAAAATAGATGATCGGACCGGGATGAAAGGTACGGATAAATTTATCCGTACTTGTTGATTTACCGGTTCCTGTTGAATTTTGTGCTGAAAAAAAACGGATATGAAATATAAGATCTTTGGAAACAACAGTGGGTTATATGCCAGCGAACTGATTTTGGGAGGCGCTATGTTTGGCGCTACCGGCTATGGCGCCAGTAAAGAGGAAGCAAAAAGCATTCTGTCTGCTTATGCCGATGCCGGTGGGAATTTTATTGATACAGCAGATGCCTACAAATACGGGGAATCGGAAAAGGTAATAGGTCAATTCATTGCCGCTAACCGGAATGACTTTATCATTTCTTCAAAATTTACCAGGAGTGCAAGTGCGGCGCCTCCTATCAGTGCGCTGGGTAATAACCGCAAGGCCATGATCCGGTCGGCGGAAGATAGCCTGAAGCGGCTAAAAACAGACAGGATCGATATTTACATTGCGCATTTCGACGACAACATCACGCCCGCAGAAGAGCTGGTGCGGGGGTTCGACGACCTGGTACGCGCCGGGAAGATCCTTTATGGCGGGCTGTCGAACTTCCCCGCGTGGAAAGTAGCTACCGCTGTTACCATTGCCAACATTCACTTAAAGGCGCCGGTAATAGCATTGCAAACGGAATACAGCCTTGTGCAACGTGTACCGGAAAAAGAACTGCTGCCCATGGCCGGTAATTTCGGTCTTGGCGTTATGGCATACTCTCCCCTGGCCGGTGGCTTATTAACCGGTAAATACCGGAACAATGGCGCCGGCAGGATCACCCTTGCAAAAAATGATGCGCTGATACAAAACCAACGTAACAACGCCATACTGGACACCCTCATTACTATTGCCGGTGAAACCGGCAGCACTCCTGCCAATGTAGCTGTAGCCTGGATCTGTTCCAAAGGCATCTTCCCGGTAATAGGCCCCAGAACGAAAGTGCAGCTCGATGGGTACCTTGCTTCGCAACAACTTCATCTCACAAAAGAACAAACGGCATTGCTGGACCAGGCAAGTGAAATACCCATGGAGTATCCGCATGACCTTACCAAAACGCAGCGGGAGCTGA
>NZ_DATMTE010000527.1:0-2260 GCF_035564935.1 Chitinophaga sp.
TTGAAGCAGCACACCCCCTAGATTTTTATACACCCAACCCGGTAATTAAGATCGGGCTGTTTATTCTTACCGTTGTTATTGTGTCCTTTTCGCTTGGCTTGTTAACGCTTATGATGCTTGAGGCGCTCCGGAATGAAGACGGCTTTGCAGGACTATGTATCTTCGCGGGGCTGGTATGCTATGGCGCCCTGGAGATGGCTATCCGGGAGAAGAAATTATTCCGCGCAGGTGTAGACGATGCATTACTATGGGGAGCGGTTTTACTGATTTGCAGCAGCATGGCGATAGCTGGTCATGTTTCCGCCACTACGGTTTGTTTTGTAGTATGCTTTGTTACCTTGTTAGCCACTTTGCGCTTTGCCGATATGGTAATGGCCGGTGTAGCCTACCTTGCTTTCCTTGGCTTTATATTCACTGTGGCCATAAAGCTGGGGCCTGTTGCTAAAACCATTGTGCCTTTCCTTATCATGGCAGTATCTGTTACCGTGTATGTTGCTGTAAAAAAGATATCGGCATATCATTTTAGCAGGCATTATAAACATTGCCTCACTGTTTTATCCGTGCTTTCCTTACTCACGCTTTACCTGGCTGGTAACTATTACGTGGTAAGAGAGTTAAGCAATGTAATGTTTGACCTGCAGCTGCAGGATGGTCAAAGCATTCCAGGTGCTTTGTTTTTCTGGATCTACACAGCGGTTGTTCCGGTGGTATACCTGTGGCTGGGCATCCGTAAAAAAGATGCGGTGCTGCTGCGTACGGGGATGGTATTGCTGGCTGCTATCGTATTCACCATACGGTATTACCACAGCGTGCTTCCGCTGGAAACGGCTATGGTACTGGGCGGGATGGCACTTACCGTTGGCGCCTGGGCGCTCATCCGTTACCTGAAGGAACCCAAGCACGGATTTACTTATGAGGAACCGGAAGATCCATCCCTGGCAGATAAATTACGGCTGGAATCACTCATTATTGCGCAAACTTATGTACCTGGCGCCCAGCCAGCTACAGGCAATGATATGCAGTTCGGAGGCGGCTCCGGCGGTGGTGGCGGCGCCAGTGGGGATTATTAACTGGAAGGCCCTCACTTCCGGGCATAAAAAAAGCCTGACTGGATGATCAGTCAGGCTTTAGAGCGAAAGACCGGGCTCGAACCGGCCACCCCGACCTTGGCAAGGTCGTGCTCTACCAAATGAGCTACTTTCGCATTATTATAAGAACTTTTTTTGTTGGGATTGCAAAGATAGCAATCTTTTTGAAGCTGCAAAATTTTTCTCGCGCTGAATTAAAATATTTTACGAATTTCGTTTTTTTTAACTGTATCTAAGGATTCAGCTCATAGGCGTATTTCACCATACCCATTAGCTCTCGCCCTTTGCCGTAGCACGTTTCACTCAAAGGTAAACCATTCGGCTGATATTCATATTGCCAGATCGTATACGACGACGTTTGTGCGTTCACGGTAGTCATTTTCACCAGATTTCCCTGCGTATTATACTCAAAGATATAGTCCGGCAACATACGCTTTTTCGCAGGCTGATAACGGTATACATCTGTAAGCCGCCCAGCTTTGTCGTAGTTGTAATATACCCGTGTGCCACGCCGTTTGTCCAGTTCTTCAATCACATTACCAGCGCTGTCTGTTTTAAACGCTACCACGGTGGAGTCGCTGCCCTTGCGCTGTATCAGCTGCTGTAAATGACCGGTACTGTCGTAACGGTAAGTCCGGCTTTCATCAAAACGCAGCTTGCTGTCGCGCGCAGTGGAGGTACTGCTGATATACTGCAATCGTCCGCCTTCATCGTACCGGTACAATGTGGTAGTGATGCTGGCGCCGGAGCTATCAACCGTTTTAGTCAGCTGCCCCTTGGCGGAAAAGGTGGAGGTCATCGCGGAGTAACCGGTGGAACTGGATTGTGTTTGCGCCTTCATCTGCCGGTAGGTAGGGTTCAGGTTACGTTCACAGCGGAAATCCCGGTCCGGTTGCATATCGGCATCCAGCGTCAGTACCTGCTGGGTTTTTACCTTGTTTTCTTTCAACAGCGCCATGGTGGCTACTGTTTGCTGTGTATTGTAAATATCCTGGAAGTAATATTGACTAAAACCACTGGTCGCAAATGCCAGTATACTCAGTGCCAGTAGAATCGTTTTCTTCATGCCGGTAAAATCGCTGATTTTGGAATGTTCAAAGGTAAAACGCAAAAATCATATTAAAATTTTTTAGCCGGAATTTATCCGGCGATATTTCTTCCGGCGCTAATCC
>NZ_DATMTE010000528.1:0-4806 GCF_035564935.1 Chitinophaga sp.
GGTGAAGCAAAGGATCATTAAATTCTGGAGAAAAATCACTAAGAATGGTTAAGTTGCTCAGGAAGATACTAAAGCGCCTTAAAAGGAATACAGTTTCGCCGCTGTCGTGGACCAGCCTGAGAAACCTGCAGCCGCTATCCACTACTTTTGGCTTCGACCGCGGCACGCCGGTGGATCGCTATTACATAGAACAGTTCCTGAAAGCCAACACCAGGCATATTTCGGGGAGTGTATTAGAAATAGCCGAAAGTAAGTATTCCAGGCAGTTTGGCCAGGGAGTACACACTTATGAGGTGTTGCATATGAAGCAGGAACCCCAGGTAACCATTGTGGGAGATCTCACCAACCCGGGTACTTTGCCTGAAAATCGTATCGACTGTTTTATCTGCACACAAACCTTCAATTTTATATACGACTTTAAGTCGGCCATCACCGGCGCTTATTACCTGCTTAAACCAGGAGGCGTATTACTGGCAACCCTGGCAGGTATTACGCAGTTATCCGCTACCGACATGAAGCAGTGGGGCGATTACTGGAGATTTACTACCCAGTCGGCTGCCAAAGCATTCGGTGAGGTTTTTGGTGAAGAAAATATTGAAGTATCTTCCTCGGGGAATGTGCTCACCTGCACGGCCATTTTGCAGGGCATTGTAACAGAAGAGCTGACAACAGCAGAATTGGATTTTAATGACCCGGTGTACCCGGTAATAATTACCATTAAAGCAAAAAAAAGACTACATGGGATTGATCAGTGAAAATCTGCAGAAGATTAAACAGGTTGTCAGCAACAGGTATTACCGGGAGTTTTTACGTTTACACCGTAAGCATTATCAGCAACGGATAGATAAACAGGCCCCTGCTGATTTCCTGCACTATCATATAAATATTGTAGATGGACCATCCTTTGTATTCCAGTACAAAGAGATATTTTTTACCAACGTATACAAGTTTGAAAGCAACAATAAAACCCCGGTGATCTTTGATTGTGGCGCCAATGTGGGCCTGAGTTGTATTTATTTTAAGTCGCTGTTTCCCGATGCACAGATCACCGCCTTTGAAGCAGACCCTTTTATAGCAAGCGTGCTGAGTGATAATCTCCGGAAAAATAACCTTACGGGTGTTACGGTAGTGGACATGGCTGTATGGACCAATGAGGAAGGCATTACTTTTTATACTGATAATGCCGATGGGGGCAGTGTATTCGGAGAGGGGAGCGGTACCAAAGTAACAGTGCCCACCGTGCGGTTAAGAAGCATGCTGGAACAGGCAGGGAACGTCGACTTTCTCAAAATGGATATTGAAGGCGCCGAAGTAGCGGTGATAAAGGATTGCGACGGAGCATTGGCTGCTGTGAAAAATATCTTCATAGAATATCATTCTTTTAACAAAACACCACAGGGATTGGGAGATATCCTGGAGATCCTCCAGCGGAACGGCTTCAGGTATTTCATTGAATCTGCCACCGAAAGATCTTCCCCCTTTGTTAATAAAGCGGCAAACGATACGATGGATATGCAGCTGAATGTATACGCCTATAAAATGTAGTAGTACCTGATGGGAGACCTGAGTAAAAAAATATTTTCAGTAATGCACTATGTGGCCAACAAAGTGCAGCAACCGGCGGTAATTTTATTGTACCACCGGGTAACCACCCTGCAGCAGGACCCACAGGACCTTTCTGTTACGCCCGGTCATTTCGACTCCCATCTCGCACACCTGGTCACTGATTACAACCTGCTGGATGCAGATCAGTTCCTCTATCATGTAAAAAATAAAAAAGCCTTCCCGCAACGGTCCGTATTTGTGACATTCGATGATGGCTACGCAGATAATTACCACGAGGCATTGCCTTTGCTTACAAAGCATAAGGCGCCGGCACTGTTCTATATCACTACTTCAAAGATCAATACCACTTACGAATTGTGGTGGGACGACCTGGAAAGGATATTGCTCACACCCGCCAACCTGCCGCCGGTGCTGCAGATCACCATTAACGGGCAGGCCATGCAATATGCCACCGGCACGCTAACGGCTATACGTGAAACTTATTACGCACTGCAGCAGGTACTCCGTTTCTGCAAACCCGCGGAAATAGAATCAGCCATGCAGCAGCTGTATGAATGGGCTGGCCAAACCGCCACAGGCCGAGCTTCCCACCGGCTGATGACCTGGGAGGAGGTAAAAGCCACGGGCAACAGCGCTTACGCTGCCATTGGTTGTCATACCCACCGCCACCCGGCTGTAGGGATGCTGAGCTATGAAGAGCAATATACTGAAATCGGCATGTCCAAAGAGATCCTGGAAGGCGTGCTGGGCGCTCCGCAGGTACACTTTTCCTATCCTTTCGGAGGTAGAAAGTTCCTCGGTACCAAACGCTATTACAATGGCGACAGTATCAAAGCATGTAAGGCACTGGGCCTGCAAATGGTATGCGCCAACTACCACGGGCAGGTACATAGCTGGAGTAATCCGTATGCGCTTCCACGTATCCTCGTGCGTAACTGGACACCGGATATATTCCGGCAGCAAATGCAACAGTTCTTTAAATACTAGCCGGTGAAAGTACTTTTTATCAATAAATATGAGAACAGCGGAGGCGCTGCCATAGCAGCGCAAAGGATCGCAGCCGGGCTGGAGGAATATTATCATATCTCCGACAATTTCCTGGTGGGCACCCATACCGCTTCCTCCCGCGCCACGCCTACCCGTCCGGGTACCCTGCGTAATGTTATTGAAAGAGGGCTCAATGTACTGAGTAACCGGGCCGGACTGCAATATTTATATTTCCCGTTCTCCACTTCCGCTATCATGCGGCATGCACAGGCTTACCAGCCGGATGTGATCAGCCTGCATAATATTCATGGCGGCTATTTTGATGCCACGCTGCTGCCACGCTTATCTGCCATTGCACCTATTGTATGGACCCTGCATGATATGTGGGCCATTACCGGCAATGCAGCGCATACCTTTGGAGACAGCTCCTGGAAAAGCGGCAGGGCAGGCAAAGGGGAGCACCGGCGCTCTCCCGCCATGGGACTGCCTACCGGCAATTACCTTATCAAAAGAAAACAAAAGCTTTATGCCGGCAGCGACCTGCATATCGTATCGCCTTCCCGCTGGTTGTATAACATGACTGCGGAAAGCCCGCTTACAAAAAGCAAACCGCTGTACCATATTCCCAATCCTATCGATACTAATTATTTCCGTCCACAGGATAAAACGGTATCCCGCCAGGCGCTGGGCCTCCCGGCAGATGCCCCGGTGATCACGTTTGTATCCGAGCGGCTTTTCGCCAGCGAGTTTAAAGGCGGCGCCGAACTGCTCAATATTTTACACCTGCTGGATGCACAGCTGGACCGGAAAGTATACCTGCTCATGATAGGCAGGGACCAGTTGCCCGGAACCTTCAAACACCTGGAATGCGTGTATACGGGCTACGTGAAGGATACAGAGAAAATGATGCAATGCTACAGCGCCAGCGATATCTTTTTTTATCCCACCAAGGCAGATAACCTGCCCAATGTGCTGATAGAGGCAGGGAGCTGTGAAACGGCCTGCATTACCTTTGATGTGGGTGGCTGTAAAGAAATAGTGCAGAACGGTGTAACAGGATATGTGATCCCCCCAGGTGACCAGCAGCAATTTGCGCAGCAAACGCTGAAGCTCCTGCAGCACCCTGATGCCTGCCGGCAGTTTGGCAAAGCGGCCAGGGCATATATAGAACAATATTTCGGAATGAAAGTAGTAGCCGCACAGTACTATCAGCTGTTTCAGTCGGTGGCAAGGAACCCGCAATCAACAAACACATGAACAAAACTTCATCCCCGGTATTGAGTATCATCACGGTATGTTTCAATGCTGAGAAATTTATTGAAAGCACCATCCAAAGCGTGTTGGAGCAAACCTATCCGCACATCGAGTACATCATTGTGGATGGCGCTTCGCGTGATAATACCATGGAGGTGATTGAAAAATACCGCTCCCGCATCGCTACGGTGATCTCAGAAAAAGATAAAGGATTATACGATGCCATGAATAAAGGCATGCAACTTGCTACAGGCGAGTACCTGTTGTTCCTGAATGCCGATGATGTACTGGCTGCGCCCGATGTGATCAGCAGGATGCTGGCCGCCTGCAACGACGCCGATGTGTATTATGGCGAGGCAATGTTTATGGATGAGAACGGACAGGATATAGGGCTGAGGTCTGAACAAACACCCCATCGCGTGCCGGAGCAGTTAACCTGGAAAAGTTTGAAACACGGTATGGTGGTATCGCACCAGGCTTATGTGATCCGCCGTAGTCTGAGCCCGTTATATGATTTGCAATACCGTGTATGTGCGGATATCGACTGGATGATCCGTACATTGAAAGCGTCGCATAAAATATGTAATACGCACCAGGTAGTGGCGAGGTTCAGGGTGGGTGGAACTTCAAAGCAGCATCAGCAGCTGGCGTGGAAGGAGCGATACAGGATATTGAATCATTACTATGGCAAGCTGGCCAACCTGGTGAATCACCTGTTTATTGCCGGCAGGTACCTGGTTCGCAAAAAGTATTAAAGCCCAGGTAAATGAACCGTAACGAATATCGTATATTGGAAATGATGTCTATCTTGTGAGGGGCGTTTTTCTGAGAAGCGAATGATTTAAAAAATTAAACCATTATAATGAATCGTATTGCTGTCATTAAATCTCTGTTGCAGAGAACAAAGGCTAAAGTTTACGTTGAAATAGGAGTAGATACCGGGTATGTTTTCTTTTCCCTGGATGCCCCGGTAAAAGCAAAAATTGCGGTAGATCCTGA
>NZ_DATMTE010000529.1:0-14627 GCF_035564935.1 Chitinophaga sp.
ATCAATACTATAACAAGAAGGGAAAGCACGTGCCCGGGGTTGAATCCCCCATGCTTTGAGAGCCCCAGTGCGGCGAGTGCTGTAACTAATGTTCCGTAAAAGTAAATCCTTCCCGGCAGATGTGCCAGGTTGATCTTTCCCGACTGGAAAAAGGATATTAATCCAGCAACGATAGCTATAATACCTATAGCGGTATGAAAAATGCCTAAAGATGATAATCCCATAATTCTATATTTTAAACAAATATAGAGGCAAAGTGAGCAGGCATTTTTTCACTTAAGTTAATTATCCGGCCTTCGGGGCATAAAAAAACACCAGGTATCTTAATGGAGATACCTGGCGCTGTCTATAAAATGCTTAACATACTACCGTTGTACACTTGGCATGTGGTATGTCATCGGTGTCAGTAGGCTGTGTATGGGTTGGATGTTCCAGGCTACCAAGACCGCCGGCAATGCGCTGTGCCATTTCACTGTCAATGCTGGTTACGAAGCTTTCTAATTGTAAGTCCTCCAGTGTCAGCTGGAGATTTGCAGATTTGTTGTTCATGAAATAGGATTTAATAAATGATGCCTACTGTTGAAAGGGTTTCGGCTTTTCCCTCGTTGCAACTAAAGTAAAGATATATTATTGCAACTATGTTGCAAAATTATACCGGGTCTTTTTTAGTCATTTTTTTTGGAAGATGATTTGATGTCATCATTGCGGATTTCAACACGGTTATTGCTGATGGCTTCACGCAGCCTGCTGAGCCGGTAAGAGAAGCTGATACCGATGCTCCTGTAGTTCCGTTGCTGCACGGTAGTTTGACTGAGCGCAGGCATTTCCAGGGAAGTGCGTATATACCTGTATTGCTGCCAGGGATTACTAAGCGAAAAACTGATGGTGCCATTCTTTTTAAATATCTCCCTGCTGATCCTTGTTACCAGTATGGTATAAGCATTGGTGGTACCCTGCAATGATATAGTGCCTGTTGCGGTGTAAGAAGAAGCGCTGATCCGCCAGCTGTTACCGGCCAGGAAATTAACATTTATAAACCCGCTGGCCGTAAAACCATGATTGGCATAGGCATCCGGTCCTGCGCCGGAGCGCACATCCGTATAGCCATCGTCTGTGCTGATAGTGAAACGCCACCGCTTACCCAGGCTATAATTGCAGCCGGCATTGA
Source organism: Chitinophaga sp. (assembly GCF_035564935.1). Classification (GTDB taxonomy): domain Bacteria; phylum Bacteroidota; class Bacteroidia; order Chitinophagales; family Chitinophagaceae; genus Chitinophaga. Next base: position 1,169 of record NZ_DATMTE010000529.1, read on the forward strand.
TATGTGCTATACGTTGTTGACCGATATTCTGATAGGTTAACACGGTGTTGCTGTCGGTGAGCGATAGCACTTGCTCAATGCCATTAACGGTGGAAGTATAACTGCCGGTGATATAATAACTGAATTGCCGCCCGCCGGAAAAAGTAAGCTCCGTTTCATGCTGAATGGAAGGCCGTAATAAAGCGTTGCCCGTTGTTACTACCTGCGGGTTGGCCTTGTCAGTAAAAGGACTGAGCTGGTTCACCGCAGGGCGTGTGATCCGCTGCGTATAGCCTGCTTTGATGCTGTTGCCGTTAGCGAAGGTATGTTGCAGGGAGATGCCGGGTATCCAGTTCAGGTAATGGCGGCTACCGGTATTATCGATCCTGATATCGCTGTATTCTGTGCGTAATCCGCCGCTGAACTGTAACCAGCCGGTATTGTTGCGAACAGACAGGTAAGCGCCGTATACATGCTGGCCAAAACCGAATGACGGCGTTAATCCTGCGATGTCGGAAGACCGATAATCAGCTGCACCATTGCGCAGTATGGCCTTTACGCCGGTTTCAAGTTCCAATGCCCGCAGCGGCAGCAGTAAATCGGCCTGCATAGTGTGCTCATAAAGCCTGTTATTGTTTTCCTGGAATAGTGCCTGCCTGTTTTTACCGGTGATCAACATATCGTTGATCACTTGCTGGGGCGCCGTGTGTAACCGGTATCCAATGGATAACAGCTGTGATTTATGACGCTTGAAACCTTTATCGTAAGAAAAGGTATAATCAACGGAGTTACCGGATAGCGTGTTGTTATTGACGTATTCATAATCATTTTCAGGAATATTGGTACTGTTCTGCTGCTGGTATTTGTAATGATCCTTGCTCCGGTAGGCGGTAACGGATGCCGCAAAATGATTCAGCGAATCCGCTTCATACAAGGCCTCCAGTACAGCAGTGCCAAATGTGCTGCGATAGCTGGTGCTGCCATCCTGCTGCAGCTGTAACGCAGCAGTTTGCTGGTACATGCCGGCAGTATTGGTGCGTGCTATATCCTGGTAAAGGTAAGCGCTGGCTTTGAACTGCCATTTACTAAATCGTGTAGTGAGCGAAAGATTTTCATTGAACCCGTTAACCAGGTTATAGCCTGCTCCTGTGGCTAAACTATAGCCATCGTTGCGCTGTTTTACCGTAACGATGTTGATAATGCTGCCAAATCCTTCTGCATCGTACTTTGCAGGGGGAATGGTAATAATTTCAATGCGGGCTACCTTTAAAGCGGGCATTACACGCAGTACATCCCTTGGATTAGCTGCTGTAACCGCAGAAGGTTTACCGTCAATGAATACACGAAAATCTCCCCGGCCTTTTACGCGTATGTTATTATCGCCATCAACCGTTATCAACGGTACTTTGGTAAGCATTTCCGTTACAGACTCCGTAAGGTGCGCGGGGTCTGATTGCACATCATATACCAAACGGTCGGGTGCTTGTTTTATTAAAGGCTTGTTGATTTTGATTTCAACACCTTTCAGCTGTTTTATTGTTGATGAATCATTTTGAGCGGTGGCCTGAAAAGCAAATCCGCAGCAGGTTAACAGTAAAAATGAAAAAGTTGGTTTCCGGAAGAACATGTGTGAGTCTGATTATAAGATGATGGATGAAGTTTGTTGTTATTCCGGGCATATCACTATCCACCCGGCATTGATCATTTTTGGGAGCAACTGCTGATAGGTCGCTGTAAAGCCTTCCGGCGGTTGTATAAGGGAATGAATCCCTTCCAGTAGTTCATGGCTGCTCTTTTCCTGTTGCAGCAACGCCAGCAGAACGGCGGGCAATTTTTCCATTACCCGTTCATGAATGCCCTCTGGTGTCATTTCCAGCAGTACATGATTTTGCATATGATAGTGCAGTTTCACTTCATCGCTGATCCTGAGCATTGTAGTGGCGGTTATGTTTTCCGGTACTACGGCATGCTGGCTGCGGTAAGTATTTTTTTTGTAGTAACAGAGGTATCCTTTATGCTGCTGCCATAATTCCAGGGCTGCGCATTCCAATGGAAAAATAGCGGCGCTGGTACGGGTATGGAGGTGCTTTGCCAGGAATGCCATAAAATGCTCCATAGAAAATACGGTATCATAGTACGGCAGGTGGGGGATAGCAGCTATTGTACGCGGAAAGTATTTGCCGAGTACCCGCATGCAGATCATATTTACAGGGTACCGGTCTTCTTTTACGTTTTTATTTACGGGCAATACCGGGAGCAGTATATTGTTATTATGCTCTGAAAGCAGCATGTATCCTACACCGGCGCGACCAGAAAATAGTCCCGCGTCTTCCCGGTTTGCGGGGGTAAACGTGTTGAAGGAGCCGCTGGTATTATACAGCGCTGCCGCGCCGGTTGTTATTTGATCCACAGCTGCCTGTATTTCCGCTGATAGATGAGGATAATGCCTGGCATATTCCTCCAATACTATGGCTATGCCGGCATAGCCGCTGCAAAGTGTATAGTCTTCGCGTGCGGTCCGGATATCCTGCAGGCAGCGCTGTATGCAGTGATGGAGGATTTCTTCAAAGGCCATATCGCCGGTGATGGCGGCATAGCGCAGGTAGGTGATAGCAATGCCTGCCGGGCCATGCGCCCATGAATTAACGGGCTTCATGCCTTCCCTGAAAATATCGAAGCACCAGGTATGGGCGCCCGGCAGGTTATAGCGTTGCCGGCCAATACGAAGGTCGGGCCAACCGGCCTGCGATGCATCATAATACTGCAGCTCATAATCAAGCCCCGCTTTGGCCAGTGCATATAAGCCGGTGTAACCGAAATAACGGCCGGTTTCCAGTAAGGCATAGGCAATGCCTGCCGCGCCATGCGAGAAACCTGTTAGGCTGTCGTACGCCATTTTACGATGATCCCATTTTACACCCTGTGCGCTAACCCTGGCATCGTCAATAATGCGTTGCAAAAGCTGGTGAATACTGCCCAGCAACGTGGCGCTTTTATGGTAATGGTACAGGTGTGTAAGTACCAGCAGGTTACCGGCCGCACCGCTCAGGAGATCCATCTCCGGCACCTTCAGTATACCTGGCATATGTTGGGAAGCCAGCAGCACAGCGGTATCCAGGAAATGTTGCTCCCCTGTTGTTTCATAAAAGATGATAGCCAGATAGATAATACCTGATATGCCTGTATAAAAACAATAAAAAGCCGGCGGCGTAGTTTGGCAGCAATGAGAGATATGTGCAAATGCCCGGGTAGCCAGCAACAGGTCTTCTTTCCGTTCACGGGTGCGGTACAAACACAGGAAGAAATAACAGATGCCGGCATCCCCGTTGAATAAAGTAATAAAATCTTTTTTCAGGAATGCCCGGGTATCTTTATCAAAAAAACTATTCTCCCAAAACGGGTATCCCTGTTTGTCATATTTAGCCAGGGCTATCAGCTCAGTGCTCAATGTTTGCAGTAATTGTTCTTTCATGTTCGTGAATATGTTGGATACATGCCTTGCAGCAATACATGATATATGCTTCCTCCTGGTTATCGATGCCCAGCCGGTTGTGGGTCATGTGCATCATACCTGTAAGGGCAACCGCCAGTTGTTCATCTGAAAAGCCGGCGTGGAGGTAATGATGGGTAATGTTGCGCAGCTTTGCTGTAATACCGGCATCATTGCGCCAATCCAGGTATTGCCGGTATATGGCCGGCAGCAGCATCGCCTTTTGGGATAAGAGTAACCGTTCAAAGGCAGCTATAATAAGCTCTTTATGTTCCGGAGATTTGAATATGCGTATCCAGTCGTCAATAAAATAGTTGCACAGCGCCAGCTGTTGTGCGGTACTGAACCCTCCCAGTGTAAGTAAGGCCATGTGCTGGCAGATGGCAAATACGGGCGCCTGTGGTTTTTTATGGATCAGCCATTGCATTGTTTGGAAGGACGACAGGTGAAAATAATTCTCCGCCCATACTATACTGGCTTCGTTGCCATAACGGGCTGTTTCCGGGATATATTCCTGCTGCCGGCAGTGCACGGCAAAAGGCAGCAGCGCAGCCTGTGTATGCCGTTGGAGCAGCGCTGTCAGCAAGGCATGGTACCGGGTATGCATGCGTAGCCTGATATGGTTGCCGCCTTGGGGGTATCTTATAAAAAAATAAGGTGTGCGGGCTTCCATCAGGTGGAGATACGCGTCCAGGAAGGGTCCTACACAACCGGTAAGCAATTCATCGAGGCTGCCGCGGTAATAAAGGTGTACACATAGCCAGCTGATCATGAGGATGAATATTTATACCATTGGATGAGATATTCTTTTGCCTGGTGTTCAGGTACAGGTAATACTTCTTCCAGCCACAGGTCATCGCCGGCCCTGCTTAGCAGTTTAAGCAGCAGCAGTATCAGCACCGGCTGATGAAAGGAAATGTACTGAGGTTTATAATCATCTGCCAGCCCGCCTTTTTTTCCACCAGATGTTTTAATCCCTCTTTTCCTGAGAAATACAAATACGGCATCAGGCAGTCCCTGTGCATCTTTCCATTGATTGAGCCTGATATAATAAGCGGCGGGGTTTTCGCCCGGCAGCTGTAAGGGGATTGCCTTTACGGCTACCTGCCAGGTTTTCCGGCGTATCACCAGCGTGTGGTTATACGTGATGCGTGGCCAGCAGTATACAGCGTTGTTGAGCCGCGGGTGGCAGCTGCCGTATAAGCCATCTGTTAGCTGGATGAAATGTTGCAGCGATGGCCGGCTGTCTGCATTAAAGTGTGCCAGCAGTTGGTACAGGTGACTCCTGTTGCTGAAGGTTTCCAGGTTAAGGTCGAAGGCGTATATCTCCCGGTTTTCATATAACAGCGTTAGTTGTCCTTCTTTATAGGCTACATTCACTTTTGTAACCGGTACCTGTTTTGAGGCAGGGTACATATTATATCCGCCGGGTAATTGCAGTTCATGATGCAGCAACGGGGGATGATGATTGGCGTTAAAGGCCGAGGCATCATTAAGTTCCATCATCAGGTGGGAAGGATATAACCGTTCGTTAAACTGCCTGAGCTGAGAAGTAATGTTTTCATCAAACATATAAAGAAACCTCCCAGGAACCTTACCCATACCAGGGAGTGACGCATTAAGCACTCCATAGTATGCCCCGTTTTCCCGGTACAGCTGCAGAAACATTCCCCTGGAAAGGGCTTTTTCATTATTGGCACAGGCCGGGAAGCAACGTGCATCCAGGTTAATTGTTGCCGGTGGCGCGACCATATGCGGCAATAACAATGCTTCCATTTGCTGCTTCCACGCTTCATCTGTTGAAGATGTTGGTAGGGCGGATGATAGTGTTTTATACTGGTAATAGTCATGATAAAATGTGAGTACCGGTACCTGGTCTGCAGGCAGGTACCGGGAAAGAAAGAACTGCAGCAGTTGTTCCCGCACTGGCTTCATGATATCCATCGGCGTTAGCAATTGCAGTAGTTCATCGGCCTGTTTTGTAAGCTGATGGAAAACGGGAGCGGGCAATACTTCCTGTTCACTATGATGGCCATCTTCATAAAAAAGCTCATTATCCCGGAATGTATGCCGGGTAAATTGCAGTAACCTGAAAGTGGCGCCTGCAGCGGGTGTGGTGGTGTCGGGTAAATCGGCTGCTTCCTGTAGTTGCTGTAAGCGGGAGTTAACCAATGCGGCGGTGGTGCTTAACAGTTGCCTGCGTTGTTGTGCACCGGCATTTGCATAGGAATGCCTGCCATGCTCCAGGGTGGTAAGCAGCTCGCATAAACCGGTATGACTGTTGCCCGTTCCTTTAAAGTAGGTGAATGCCTGATGCGCCCAATCTTCTTCTATACCTGTTATGGGTAACTCATACCTGATAAGACCGGTAGCGGCCAGCTTCAGCAGGTAACGCCGGAGGTCTTCCCGCAATGCATCCGGGATAACGGTCACAAGATGGTTTATAAGTGTACGGGTGGTAACAGGACCGGTTTGCAATACCTTCAGAATTTCTGCAATAACGGCATTGGCCTGTAATTGTTGAAACGATTCTACATTAAAATAATTAACAAGGAACCGTATCGTGTGCTCCTGTTGGGAAATGGTGATATTTGGCGCCAGTAATAAGTGCTCACTGATGGAAGGATGATGTGGCAAGATGCCCATCAGGTACACAAATAGCGAGTTGTTCACCCGGATATGGCTACCTCCTTTATGAAGCGGCGCGGGTGTATTTTCAAAGACGCCCGTGCCGGTAGTAGTAAAAGTACTGAATGGGGAGGTTTTATAACTCATCCGGGTTATATAGCGCAACAGGCTGAATGTAATTTTGTGATCGCTTTGTTTATGCGCTGCCGGTTCCTTTTTTATGTATGCAGGTAGTTGATCAAACAAAACGGGAGAGGAGAGCAATATGCCTCTCATTACCGGTTCGGTAACTGATAACTTTTGTAACAGCTTTATGCTTTGGTACAGGTGAGTGGTGTAGGTTTCGCAAACGCGTTGCAACCATTTCGCATGGCTGGTTTGCAGCTGGAGATATACCGATAGTTTATCTGCCAGTAATTTATCTTTTACTTTTTCTGTTACTGCCGTGTTGATCTCTTTACTATTATAAATTTGTCTTTTAAGGCAGATGAGTTGCTGCCGGAATTTATCGTCTTGCTCCTGCTGAACGGCATCAAACAACAGATCGCACAGCAATTGTTTTTCCAGCTGCAGCTGTTGTGAAAATGTTTTTTCTTCCTGTAGCCATTGATGGGTAAGGTTCAGCCGCCAGGACGCCGTTTGTTGTACAGAAAGCCCGCTGTGGCGTATCAACGCGTAAGGGAACAGGTGAATCTTCATGATTATACTTTAGCGATTTCCAATTGATTTTTGATAAGATGAAAATATTTGCCTTGTTGGGCTACCAGGCTTTCATGCGTACCGGTTTCTGCGATCTCTCCCTGGTGCATTACTATAATCTGGTCTGCATTTTTAACGGTGCTTAGCCTGTGGGCCACCACCACTACAGTTTTCCCTTTGAAAAATGCTTCCAGGTTCTGGACAATATGTTTTTCATTGCTGGCATCCAGGGCGTTGGTGGCTTCATCCAGGAAAATATAGGAGGGGTTGCGGTAAATCATCCTGGCAATCAGTAATCTTTGCTGCTGGCCGGAACTGAGGCCATAGCCGTCTTTCCCTATCACCGTATCATAGCCATAGGGAAGAGACGTGATAAAATGATGCAGCTGCGCCATGCGTGCGGCGTCCTGCATTTTTGAAGTATCTGTATCGCCGGCGCCTGTGCAGATGTTGGCGGCAATAGTGTCGCTGAAAATATAGCCATCCTGTAAAACGCCGCCGCAGCGCTGCCGCCAGCTGTTGGCATGGATGTGGGCCAAATCGTTTTCCCCTATATAGATTTCACCGGACACGGGCTGGTAAAATTTCAGCAGCAGTTTGATGAGTGTACTTTTACCACTGCCGCTCATGCCCACTATGGCAGTTACTTTCCCCGCCGGCAGCTGAAGGGATATGTTTTTCAACACCATCGCGCTACCCGGTTGCCCGTAACGGAAGCATAGGGATGTAAGGTGAATGTCTGAAGGAGCGCTATTGACAGGGGTTTCAGGCAGGTGAAAATCTTCCGCAGGTTCTTCAAAAATTTCATTCATTCTTTGCAGGCTGAAGCGGGTATATTGGGAGATTCGTATAAACTCTATCAGCTGTGCAACAGGCGCATTCAGCTGCCCGCATATATAGGTTACCGCCAGCATAGCGCCCAGCGTGAGCTGTGCTTTAATAACCAGCGATGCCGTGATAAAGATGATGAGGATATTTTTTACTTCGTTGATGAAGGTGGCGGAGCCTTGCATGCGCTGGTCCATTTGCAGGTGCCGCAGTTTCAGCTGGTAGGCTTTTTCCTGGAGCGCCTGCAGCTGTTCTTTTTTCTGGTGGCCGCTGCCGGTGAGTTTTATTTCCTGCATGGCCTGGAATATTTCCAGCTGCAGTTGTTGTATAGCGGATAATACGCGGAATTTTTCCTGGTCGATCAGTTTTCTCTTTTGCCGGAAGGCGAAAGACCAGGAGATGGTAATGCCAGCGCCGGCAAAGAAGAGCAGGAATATCTGCCAGTTGTACCACAACAGCATCATGCCCAGTATAGTGCCTGTAAGCGCCGCCATCACAATGCTTACCAGGTTGCCTGTCAGAAATTCCTCGATGCGCTGGTTATCGGTAATGCGTTGCATATTATCGCCCGTTTGCCGGTTATCAAAGAATGAAAACGGCAACCTGATAAGTTTGTCGAGGTAATGATACAATAACCGTATACCGGTGCCGGCGCCAATGGTAAACAACCATTTAGCGCGGAGGTACTCCATCACCAGTTTTCCTGTAAATAACATCAGTTGCCCCAGGCATATCAACACCAGGATGGAGCCGCTTTGCTGCACAATAGCCTTGTCGGCCACCTGTTGGGTAAGTACAGGCAGCATCACCGTAAAGCCTGTTGCTGCAATAATGCTGAGCAGCAACGGGGCAATCTTTTTTCTATATGCGGTAAAATATTTCAACAGGGAATACAGGGATACTTCCTCATCCTGGTCATTTTCCAGCTGCTGTAATTGCTCTGTAGGCGTCAGGAAAAGTGCGTTCCCGCGTTCGCCGGCATTATCTGTGATCCATTGCTGGTAAAGCCCGGAGAGCGGTATATGCACAATGTTGCTCAGCGCAGGATCGGCAATAATGGCACTATTCTTTTTTATGGCTACCAGTACTACATAATGCGCTTTGTTCCAATGCAGGATGCAGGGAAGAGGGGCTTTATGCAGCAGTGTTGCCGGCAATGTAACTGCCAGCGATCTGAAACCTGTATGCGTGGCGGCTGCCTGCAGGCCGGCCAGGGTAGTGCCCTGGCGCCCGATATAACATATCCTCCTGAAATACGCCATGGATTTGGTTTTGCCGTAGTGTGCCGCCATCATTTTCATGCATGTGGGACCGCAATCCATCGCATCCGCCTGTTGATAATGTTTAAATTTTTTCCGGGTCATCGATAGTGTATAAATATATTTCGGAAGAATTATTTGCAACAATGTTGCTAATTTCAATAAAAAATGCAACTTTGTGTCAAATATTTATCTCTTTTTTTTAAAAAAACCGGCAGATGCGATTTAGAATGCTTGTCTGGAAAGACTTTCAGCACCTGCTCCGGCTACGTGTGCTTGCATGGGCGTGCGGTATCACCTGGCTTTTGATGCTAACAGCCGGATGGCTGTCGTGGTATCAGTACCGGCAGGCAGTAACCGTGAGGAAGGATGCCAATCATATATTTCGTCAGCAATGGGAACAGCAGCAGCGCAACCCTCATGCAGCAGCGCATTTTGGTACCTATGTTTTTAAACCGGTAACACCGGGATCCTTTTTTGACCAGGGGTTAAATGATTACAGCGGTACCACCTTCCGTATTGAAGCGCATTTACTGCATGAAGTAAGCTTTATTAATGCGGATGCGCAGGATGCAGGAGGCAGGATAGGTAAACTCAGCCTGGCCATGATACTACAGGTGATAGTGCCGTTACTGGTTATAGTAATGGCTGCACCTACGGTAACGGCTGAACGGCAAGGGGGTACATTCAGGCTGTTATTGCTACAAGGTATACCACCCGGCACATTGCTGTGGGCAAAGACCACGGCTATTTACCTGGCGGTAACAGGAATGGTGCTGCCCTGCTGGCTGTTTTTACTGGCTGCAGGCGCCACGCTGCAACTGTTGCCGGTGGTAGCAGTGAGCATAGCAGTGTACCAGCTATACTATCTTTTTATTGTGCTTACCGGTATCTGCATTTCTTCTTACAGCAACACTACTGCCACCGCCTATGGAATAATGCTGGCCGGCTGGCTCATAGCAGTGATGCTGATGCCCCGCATGGCAGCTACCCGCATAGGGGATACCGTGCCGGTACTCAGAAGGGGTATATTCGAAGACAGTGTAAAACAGGGTTACCTGAAAGGGCTTGGTAATGATGGTCCCTATTATGTGCGTGCTCAAAAACTGACCGACAAAACCCTGCAGCAATACGGTGTAAGTTCAGTGGATAAGCTGCCGTTTAATATGGAAGGGCTCAGTTTCCAGGAAGGGGAGGTATATAAACAAAGGGTATATAATTATTTCTATCAGCCGGTAAAGGAGGCATTCAGCAGGCAGCAGTACCAGCTGGATATGGTTTCCGGGCTGAATCCCTATATGATCGTTCGCCGCATTTCCAGGATGCTGGCAGGCACCAGTATCGAGTATCATGATGCATTTCGTACCCAGGCAATGGCTTATCGTACTGCATTTATCCGTACGCTTAACATGGCGCTGACACAACACCCTGATATAGCAGGTCGCCGGTTTTTCCGTGATATGCCGCCCTTTGAAATGACGCCACCGGATAAGCAGCAGTTGCGGAGCACTTTGCAAAACGCGATGCTGGCCTTATCCTTATGGACGCTGCTGGCAGCGCTCCTGTTATGCTTCACAGCATCCTCTAAACGTTTACATCTCTGATCCATGCTTGTATTTTTTTCTGTGCTGCAATATGAATGGCGAAGTATCCTGCGCGCACCGCTCACTTTAATATTATTGCTGCTGTTATTGCTGGCTGTGGCCTATGCGGGTTGGTGTGGCAATCATATTGTGCGCGAACGGGAAACAGCGGTTGCGGATATTTTGCATGCGCACCGGCAACAGCTGAAGGAGTTACATCAGCGCTTTCATGCGGACACTACTACGGTGGAAGGAAAACAACTGGCCGCACAGGCGGGATTGCCGCAGGTGGTGGAGTTTCGCTGCCCGCCGGTGGCTACGCTGCCACCGCTCAGGATGGCGGCCCTGGCGGTGGGGCAACTGGAAGAATGGCCTGCAGCCATCGTTATTTCTACTAAGTACGACCGGCTTGCTGAAACAGACGTTCCTTTTACCAACCCTGCTTTATTGGCCGCCGGCAATTTTGACCTGGCCTTTATACTGGTTTATATCTTCCCACTGATACTTATTATAGTTACACATAACAGCTATGCGCTGGAGCATGAACGGCAAACCTTCCGCTTACTGGCATTGCAGTGCGGTAACAGCTGGAGAGTGGTACTAAGCCGCATCGTGGTGCGGTTTGGCATGGTATGGCTGCTGGCGGTTATAACAGGTATTTTATGTTACCTGCTGATCAATACATATGCGGGCATAGGCCTAGAAGATCTCCTGCTGTGGTGTTATGTTACAACCTTGTATTTAGGCTGCTGGCTGTGTTTTTGTATGCTGGTCATCGCCCTGAAAAAATCTGCTTCCATCAGCCTGCTGCTACTGCTTGCGGCCTGGTGTTTACTGGCTATCATCATACCCTCTGTGGTAAGTAGCGTGGCAGCTGTGAAAGCGCCCCTGCCGCTGCCTGCCGCCCTGGCTTCCGAACAACGCGAATGCCAGGAAGATACCTGGAATATGCCCGTGCAGCCGTTGCTGGACAGTTTTTATTATGCACATCCCGAATACGCGGCTACCAGGCAACCTGCTGATACGGCCGCTTATGGCAACAAAAGATTTGTGGCTTATTATGATTTGCTCAACAGGCGTATGGAACGCATCAGTGTTTCCTACCAGCAGCGGCTCCTGGTACATAATAACCTGCAACAACAGTTGTCGGTTTTTAACCCGGTAACACGCGCCCAACAATTGTTCAGTGCAGCAGCTGCTACCAACGCCGCCGCCGATGCGCATTACCGGCAGGAAGTGCGGCTGTTCAGGGAGCAATGGATGCGTTTTATGAATAGTTACCTGCTGTACAACCGCATAATGCCTGAAAGTGCATTACAACAGTTACCCGTTTTTGAACATCAGCCTGTTCCGGGAAAATCATCCGCTGTCATAAACGCAGGAATACCGCTGATAGTGATGCTGCTGCTGGCAGGCATTCCCGGCATCCTGTTATCGTCTGATAAAAAAACTAATCTATACAAATGAATAAACAATTACTTTTCCTTGGTTTTATATTGTGCACACATGCTGCATGGTCCCAACAGGCGGATAGCCCCATACGGAGGAACTTACAGACCATTGATGTATGGTCGCAGCGGAACAGTGTTATTAAAAAGGACAGTCTACCGCCATCATTAAAATTACGTCAGCAAACACTGGAGATACCACAAAACATTATCAGTGTATCCGCTGCATTGCTGCAACAACAGGGCGGCCTGGAGTTAAAAGATGCGGCCCGCAATGCCAGCGGGGTATACTTTGGCTATAACAGTTCTCCTTTTGATCATTCTGCTTCCATCCAGATCAGGGGATTTGCGGCCTACTCGCTCATTAATGGTATGCCCCGGCATGCTAATTACGGAGCCGTACTGGACGACCAGGCATTGTTTGAGTCGATTGATTTTATTAAAGGCCCCGCAGGTTTTGTGAACTCGCTGGGGGAGGCCAGCGGCACCATTAACATCAATACAAAAACGCCCGGCAGCCGGCTGTTAAATATTGAAGCTACCGGCGGCAGCTTCGGCCTGGCGCGGATAGCGGTGGATGCCGGCAGCAATGTAAAGGCAAAAGGTTTTTCCTACCGGTTTAATGCGGCTTACCAGCACCAGGATTCGTACCTGGACCTGTTGCAGACTAATAAGTATGTGGTGGCGCCGGTGTTGCAGTACAATTTCAGTGAGCGTACTTTTATCCAGGGAGAATACGATTATATCCGTGGTGAATCGTTGAACGGATCTGATATCACCAAACTCCGTTCGAAAGAAGATGCGTTGCATGACCGCATTGGTATAAATCTTAATGCAGCTACCGGGCTGCCGAAAACTTTTTACCAAACGCAAACCATGCGCTTATTGTTTTCCCACCAGTTTAATGATAACTGGAGAATTATTTCACAGTCGCAGTACACACTGGCGCCCTACAAAACATGGAGCCTGCTTTCTTCCGAAACCTACACCGGTGTGAGTTTTGACAACCAGGGACAAACAGCGCGCCTGGCCAGCAATACAGCCAACGGTGGAAAAACCTTTGCCTCGCAGGTATATGTGAACGGCAGGTTTAAAACAGGTAGTATAGTGCATGATATTATTATCGGGGGAGATATAACCTCCTCCCGTGACACCCTGCATACGGGTTTTGGTTTGTATACTTTTCCATTGTACCGCGATAAGCTGAACTATGGTGTAGCTGCAGACAGTGTGGCTATCCTGAACCCGGCTATGGGCAGTGCCTTTAAGAATAACCTTACCTATGAAACGGCTTATTTCTACGATCATATCCGTTTGGCGCGTAAGTGGCTGCTGGCAGTGGGGCTTCGCTATACCTGGTACAATAATAAAACCATTCAACAGGCAAGTCCGGCTTTAAAACCGAAGGAGAACCTTTACTCGCAGAATGCATTATCGCCAAGAGCGGCGCTTACTTTCCTGGTGGATTCATCTACCTCTTTATACGCATTGTATGACCAGTCTTTTTTACCACAAAGCGGCCTAAAGGCCGGCGGCCAGATTGAG
>NZ_DATMTE010000530.1:0-7346 GCF_035564935.1 Chitinophaga sp.
GTCAGACAAAATCCGCGGCTGGTATAATGCCAACGCGTTTTCCCTGCATATTTTAGCAGCAATCTTTTCCGGAAAATTCTGAAGGATCAGTTGCAGATCCGCCGCTGCAAATGGACGCGGCGCACGGGTGGAGGGCATATCGGTACCGAATAACAAAGCACCTGCGTTAATAGCAGTGATCTGCCGCATGGCGGTTAACACATCAAAATCGCAACGGCTAAAACCGGTAGCTTTAATCTTCGCTCCTTTTTCCACCAATGGCAATAAATATTTGAACCCCGCTTTGGATAATCCCAGGTGATCAATTACTACGGCAGGCAGTTTATGCAGGGTGGTAGATAATCCGGGTAACTGCCGGGAATCCACATACAGCTCCACATGCCATTTCACCAGTTCATATACCCGAAGGCCCAGTTGTTCCAGGTGCTTTACACTTTCAGAACCTCCGCGCTGCACATTAAATCTTACGGCACGTACACCCGCCTCATGCAGGGCTATTATTTCCTCATCGCTGGTACCGGCAGGTATCTGCGTAACACCCACATAACCAGGTCCCAGCTGCTTCAACGCTTCCAGTAGGTATCCCTGATCAAATCCCTGGAAAGAGCCGGAAACTACTGCCCCTCCATCAATGTTCAGCGGCGCGGCCTGTTGCCGGTAGTCAGCTACTGAAAAATCCGATGGCAAAAAGCCCTCGTTGGGCTGCATGGGAAACCGGTGATCAATGATATGCAGGTGTGCGTCGAATATGGGCTTATCAAACATAATCTCATCGTTGTTACAAACACAAGCTACAGAAAATAGCTGAAAGCAGAAAGCAGAAGGCCCGGAGGGATATTGCAATCCGCCCGGGCCTTCTTATAGCATTGATTTATGTTTTGTTAAATTTCCATTGCGCCTGCAGCGGCTTCGTCCACAAACCAATGCAGTTCACCATCCTCCGGCCTGATCAGCTGGGATGGGTATTTCTCTGCATCAAACGTGCCTTCTATTACACTTTTCAGCGTAATGGCCTTGTTGGCGCCGGTAGTAAGAAACAGTACACACGCAGCCCTGTTCACCACCGGTGCGGTTAGGGTAATGCGGTACATATCCTGCGCTTCCAGGAAAAATGATTTCACCCAGGCCTTTTTTTCATGTACAACAGGCAGACCGGGAAACAGCGACAATGTATGTCCATCGTCTCCCATACCCAGTAATACCAGGTCAAAAGTGGTTTCATCTTTTCCGAAATATGATTTCAGGATTTTCTCATACTCAGCGGCAGATTCTTCCGGACCGATATCGGTACGCATCACGTGGATGTTTTCAGGATTCACGCCAACTTTGTCAAGCAATGATTCAAATGCCATGCGGGCATTATTGCGTTCATCTTCAAAAGGTACATCTCTTTCATCTCCCCAGAAAAAATGTATTTTCTCCCAGGGTATTACCATATTATAGGGAGCTTTCGCCAGGAGGCTGTATAACTGCTTTGGCGTATTGCCGCCAGACAGTACAAACGTGAACCTTTCCTGTGTTTGCAATACTTCCAGTATGTAGTTGCTGATCCAGGCCGCTACGTTTTCACTCAGTTGGGCAGGATCTTTTGCGATATGTAGTTCCATAAAACAAAAAGAATTACGGACCATTTATGCAAATGGTCCGTAACTATTATTTAGTAGGTAAATTAATCCAGGTATGACCGTCGCGGGCAACGAGTGCATCGGCATCGTCGGGGCCCCATGAATCGGGTGCATAGTTCGGGAAGTCTTGCGGCGTGCGGTTTTCCCATGTTTCCAGGATAGGCATGATCACTTTCCAGGCGGCATCTACCTGGTCGCCGCGCATGAACAGAGTAGCATCCCCTTCCATTACATCCAGCAGCAATGTTTCGTATGCTTCCGGTGCGTGTTCGCCATTGGCGGCGTCGTAATTAAAGGTCATGTCTACCGGGTCAAGCGTCATCGTCTGACCGGGGCGTTTTGCCTGGAAGCGGATCCGGATATCCATTTCCGGCTGAATGCTGATGGTGAGCCTGTTGGGGCGCCATGTCTGGGCAGCTTCAATCGGGAAAGAATAAGGAGGTGCTTCCTTAAAGGTGATGATAATATTGGTTGCTTTCTGGTGGAGGTACTTACCGGTCCGTACATAGATCGGAACGCCCTGCCAGCGCCAGTTATCGATATAAAACTTAACCGCTGCGTAAGTATCGATATTGGATTTGGGATCCACTCCTTTTTCCTCACGGTAACCGGCTACTTTATTTCCTTTCATCCAGCCGGCAGAGTACTGTCCGCGTACGGCATGTTCATGTACTTTATCCGGTGTAATACGGCGGATGGCGTTGAGTACATCCACTTTTTTATTACGTACTTCATTGGCATCAAAAGATACGGGCGCTTCCATGGCCAGGATACACATGATCTGCAGGATATGGTTCTGTACCATGTCGCGCAGGGCGCCAGCCCGCTCATAGTAACCACCGCGACCTTCCAGTCCTACGCTTTCAGCGGCGGTGATCTGGATGTTATCAATGTAGTTGCGGTTCCATACCGGCTCAAACAATGCGTTTGCAAAGCGGAATGCCAGGATGTTCTGGATAGTTTCTTTACCGAGGTAGTGATCAATACGATAGATCTGCTCTTCTGTAAATTTCTTTGCCAGCAGTTCATTCAGTTCATGCGCACTTTGCAGGTCATGGCCAAATGGTTTTTCTACTACAATGCGGGTGCAATGTTTATCGGAGCAAAGGTTCAGCTCACCCAGGCGGGTGGCTATATTCGGCACCAGCTGCGGCGCTACGGCCAGGTAAAAAATGACGGTAGGATGAACGCCCCACTCCTCTTCCTTCTTCGTTACAAGATCGGTGATCTTGCTGTAGGATGCAGGATCTTCTGCATCCATCTGCAGGTAAGTAACATGATTACTGAAGTCTTTCCAGTGACCATTCTGCTCGCCCTTCCGACGGGAAAACTTACTGATCCCTTCCAGCAGGTGATTATTATAGTCGTCGTTGCTGTAAGGGCTGCGGCCTAAGCCTGCAATGGCAAATTGCTCAGGCATCCAATCATCCAAAAAAAGATTATATAACGCAGGCGTTAGTTTCCGGTAGTTTAAATCGCCACTGCCTCCGAATATGAACAGGATGGATGCAGGCGGGCGTTTATGGATCTGCATATGTTTAATTAAAGATGAACATTTTTAGTGTTGCTGCCACTCTGTATGGAAAGTGCCCGGCATATCGATACGCTGGTAGGTATGTGCGCCGAAGTAATCGCGCTGCGCCTGTATCAGGTTGGTAGCCATGCGACCGGTACGGAATGCATCGAAATAAGAAAGCGCAGACATGAATCCGCCCACAGGCACTCCTGCGGAGGCTGCCTGGGCAATTACGCTGCGGGTGTTGCTTTCCACCGATTGTACCAGGTAGGCTACGCCTTCATCCAGCAGGATATTGGCCAGATCGGCATTTTTCTGGTAAGCCTGTGTAAATATTTCCAGCAGGGAAGAACGGATGATACATCCGCCTCTCCATACCTTCACCACTTCCGGCAACGGGATTTCCATTTTCAGGTCGGTGGAGGCTTCTCTCAGCATAGCCAGTCCCTGCGCATAGCTCAGGATGGTAGCAAAGTAGAGGGCGTCGTGCACCTGTTTGATCCACATTTCAGCCTCGGCATGAATAGTATTTTCGGGGGCTTTATAAATCGCTTCTGCCTGCAGGCGTTGCTCTTTGTATCCCGAGAGGGTACGCATAGCTACCGCAGTATCAATTACCGGAACAGCCACCGGTAGTTCCATGGCATCCTGTGATGTCCATTTACCGGTTCCTTTGGAACCTGCTTTATCGGAAATGACGTCTACCAGTCGTTTGTCGGATTTATCATCGTTCTGCAGGAAAATGTCGGCGGTAATTTCCACGAGGAATGACTGTAATGCGCCCTGGTTCCAGTTTTTGAATACTTCATGCAGCTGATCGTTATTCAGCCCCGCTCCTTTTTGCAACAGGGTATAGCTTTCACTAATCAGTTGCATAATGGCATATTCAATACCGTTATGTACCATTTTCACATAGTGACCGGCGCCTTCTTTACCAAGATAAGCTACGCAGGGAGTGCCCTTTACTTTGGCGGAAATCGCTTCCAGCATGGGTTGTACCTTGGCATAGGCTTCTTTGTCGCCACCAGGCATAATGCTTGGGCCGGTACGGGCGCCCTGCTCACCACCGGAAACACCGATCCCCATAAAATGGATGCCTTTTTCACGGAGGTGTTGTACACGGCGTAAAGTGTCCGTATAGTGGGAGTTACCACCATCTATTACTACGTCGCCCTGCTCCAGCAGCGGCAACAGGGATGCTATCACGTCATCTACCGGCTGACCGGCGGGTACCAGCATCATTAATTTGCGGGGACGTTCCAGCAACTGTACCATAGCGGACAGCTCTGCAACACCTTTAACGGTAGTACCGGGGGTAGCGGCTGCTTCCAGTGCGCTGTTCTTGGCAGCGTCTTTATCAAAGCCGATAACGGAAAATCCATGATCTGCCATGTTGAGTAACAGGTTTCTGCCCATTACGCCGAGGCCAATCATTCCAAAGTCATATAAGCTGTTTGCCATATATAGAGAAGTTACTTAAGGAGGTGTAAAAGTAGGGAAGAATTACGAAATACAGATTACGAATTACGGAGTTAGATGGAGACAGCCACCGGTATTACCTTCACTGTTTCCACATAACTCCGTAACGTGTTTATGAATGTTATTTATGCCGAGTTCCGGCCCGCATTGATAATTCCAAAAGAGCAACGCATAATGAGCTTCTCGTAGGTTTCCCTGCCATGCCCGTTGTCCGGATGTGAGTCCAGCTCCCGTATCCGGGTCAGCGCATATTGCTGGATAGTGAGCAGCGGCAGCACTATTCTTTCCCTCATCTGTATAGACAGGAGGTCAATAGGGGTGCCAGCCATCAGTTCAGGCTCATTGGTAAGCCGCAGCAGGTATTTTTTGGTCAGTTCAAATTCATTATAGATCATCTGCCATACTTCACCGTATTGCGGATGTTTTTCCAGGTAGGCGGTGAGCGGGAAATAACTCTTCTTCATCGCCATTACGCAGTTATCGAGCAGGGTCCTGAAAAACAGGGAGCGCGCATACAATGCTTCCAGTTCCTCCCATTTGCCTTGCTGATCCAGCTGTTCCAGGGCGCTGCCCACACCGTAATAGCCCGGCACATTTTGTTTCAGCTGGCTCCATGCGCCTACGTAAGGCACCGCTCTCAGATCATTGAGATTGAGTTTGGCAGAGGCATTACGCTTGCTGGGGCGGCTGCCTATATTCGCTTCCGCATAATACCGCAACGGACTGGCATGGTCGAGATAAGCCAGGAAGTGAGGATGTGTTTTCAGCTTATTGTAGGCTATATAACCTTCATCAGCAAGGGATTGCAGCAGATTCTCCTCCGCTTTGCTAAGCGTTACCTCCCGGGAAGAAAACAATTCATTACTGATGCCCGCATGTATCAGCTGCTCCATATTGAACTGCGCGGCGTCTACAGTGCCAAAGTTGGAGCTGATAGTTTGCCCCTGGATGGTTTGCTGTATTTCCTGGTTGGCAATATTCCTGCCCATGGAAGCGTAAAACTGATGGGTTTTCCCACCGCCACGTGCCGGGGGGCCTCCCCTGCCATCGAAGAACACCACGCTGATACCATATTCTTTGGAGATGGTGGAGAGTTCCTCTTTTGCCTTATAGATGCTCCAGTTAGCCATCAGGTATCCTCCGTCTTTGGTACCATCGGAGAAGCCGAGCATAATCGTTTGTTTACACTGGCGGCGCCGCAAATGCTCGCGGTAATCGGCATTTTCGTACAGCTCTTTCATCACCAGTCCCGCATGACGCAGGTCATCGATGGTTTCAAACAGCGGTACAATGTCTACCGTCATTTCCTCTTTTTTCCAGCCGCTCAGCAGGAACAAGCCGTATACTTCCATCACATTGAGTACGCTGGTACTGTGACTGATGATATAGCGGTTGCAACCTTCTTCCCCGTTGGCTGCCTGTATTTCCCGGATAGCGGCAATGGTTTGCAGGGTATCCTGGTGCAACGGATCTTTCAGTTTTTTGGGGTCTATGGCCTCCTTTATATTCAGTAAGGCATTGATCCTTTCTTTATCATCCAGGGATGTATAGTTGTCGGGCAAAGCTGCTGTTCCGTCGGCCACGGCTTCCAGTAAGGCTTCATGAATGGAGCTGTCCTGGCGGATATCCAGGGAAGCGAAGAATAAACCGAAGATCTCAACTTTGCTGACCAGGTTATCTACGAGGTGTACAAACAGCCCGTTCAGATCGGTCATAATAGTATTTCGTATATCCGACAGCGTATCCAGTATTTCCTGGCGGCTGATGTCTGCCTTGTGTCCGGGCAGAAACAGGTTGCGGGATAATTTGGCTTCCAATGCGGCTACCACGTTTTCCACCCCTTTAAAAGTAAGACGGCGGCGCAGGTTGCGTACTTCCCTGAAATAGCACTTCATAATGGAGGCGCGCAGGGCAGCGGCTACTTCCACAGTGGTAGGCGCTTTCACAAACGGATTCCCATCACGGTCGCCGCCGGGCCAGAAGCCCATGCGGATCACCGAGTTCTCGCTGCTGATAGCCCCCGGGAACTGGGCCCGGATAGATGACAGGATGCGGCCGGCCGACTGGTAGAAAATATTTTCGAGGAACCATACAAGACTGATGGCTTCATCGTATGGTGTGGGTTTTTCTTTTTTGAAGAACGGCGTTTTACCCAGCTGCTGCAGGTACATATTTACCTGGCTGGTATTTTCATCAATGAGCGCCTTGGACAGGTCATTGATAATTCCCAGCACTTCGCTGGGGTAAAACTGGGTAGGATGCGCGGTCAGCACCAATCTCACGGAAAAGTCCCTGAGCTTCTCTTTCAGCTTGTCCTGTGCCTGCTCCTGGATCACTTCAGATTGCAGATGCCGCAAAGTGCCGGCTCCCTGCAGGTCGCGGATGTTCCGGAAAGCAGCATCTTCCAGCGCATCAAACAGTACTACCTGTCTTTCAGCGTATTGTACAAACCGGAACAACAGGTCCGTTCGCTGTTTTTCATCTGTATAAGTGGTATACTGGGAGAAAAATGAGTTCACAATCTCTTCGGGGCTGTTGCCTTTGGCATATCCTTCTTCGCAGTGAATCAGGAACAGGGACAGGAAGATACCTGTCTTTTCCACGCGGTGGAAAGGCAAAGAGGTGAAGAGACTATTATACAGCTGAAACTTGGTACCAACAAGATTTTTGAACTGTTGCAGCGAATTATTTACCGGCGCTTCCATACTAATTATCCGTTTATAGTG
>NZ_DATMTE010000531.1:0-27767 GCF_035564935.1 Chitinophaga sp.
GCAAGGAACCAATAAATGTGTTGCTCGACATTCACACTAAACTTTCCGGTTTACCGGTAGTATTCAGGGAAAAAGTATGTGAAGAATGTAACTGGAGCACACCCACATTCTATCGCAAGATGCGCGGAAAAGATAAGCCGAATCCAAATGAGAAAGGAAAAATCATTCCTGCTCTCAGCAATGCGGAAAAGCAAAAAATCATTGAAATCATGGAAGAGGTATTTGCATCCGGCGAAGAAGA
The DNA here is from genome assembly GCF_035564935.1 of Chitinophaga sp. Taxonomy (GTDB): domain Bacteria; phylum Bacteroidota; class Bacteroidia; order Chitinophagales; family Chitinophagaceae; genus Chitinophaga. The sequence continues at coordinate 242 of NZ_DATMTE010000531.1, forward strand.
CCTGGAAAAATACCGGAAACCTGCCCGGTGATCACTTTGACTTTCATCCGCTGTCTGTAGAAACATCTTCCGTAAAAATCATCATGCGCACGTAAAGCCTTGTTCCCCCACCCCGGGCAAACAAGGCTTTACTTTTGACGGCCTCCGGCAATTGCCGCAAATTTTGTCGGCCCCGGGATTACGCTGATGATACTGATTTCATAGATTTTATTTTAAGGAGATATTTGACATGATACCGGCCCATATCAGTATATTTTCCAACTTTCGTTGAAGCCACCTGCATGATATTTGCCCGCAATGCCTATCTGCATCAGGAGCACTGTTTCCATTAAAGCAGCCTTAAATGAATATTTCTAAAGGACTGCGCAATAGCCAGGAAGCACTCTCTGTTTCCATTAAAGCCCCTGCGCAGTACCTGCCCCATAATGCGCGGCCCCACATTTCCATCAAAAACCGTTAGGTAATACCACTGCACCTGCAACTCCCTTAACTCCGCCTGGCGGATTATACAATCTTCTATCAACTAAGTTTTTCTTTTTAAAACTAAATTCTTAGTTTTAATATTATAAAACACTTATTATGCGTCGGACCATCCAATGTTTTTTCAGCCTGATTTTGCTTATCACTGTTGCTTCATCTGCACTGGCACAGGATTCCATTAACCGGGCACAAGTAATGGACTATCTTCAGAACCAGCAATATGATGCCGCTGTTGGCTACCTGTTGCCACGGGTGCAGGAAAATAATATCGGGCAACTGTCTCTCCTCGCATATACTTACTACCTGTCAGGAAAAACAAAAGATGCCATTACCTGTTATGAAAAAGTATTAGTGCTGGACAGCAACAATGTAGCGGCGCACCAGTATCTTGGCGGCATCAGTATGCAGATGGAAAGCCCGGTACCGGCTGTTTTCCATTACCGGCACATTATGCGGTTACAACCCTCCAGCGCTAATGCCTGCAAGCAATTCAGTTTCGCCTGCTTCGCCGCGCAGCAACCGGACACCGGGTTCATCTACCTGCAAAGAGCATACGACCTCAACCCGGCAGATCCAAAAGTAACTGCACGGCTCGGCGAAGAACTGATAGAGAAACAGCAATATCCGCTGGCAGACAGCATCCTGTGCGCCTTCCTGAAAACAGATTCCCTGCAACCCTCCGTTATTATGACCGCCATCAGATCCGCATGGTTCCTGAAAAACTACACCCGTTGTACAGATCTGGGTACACAGCTGATGCGTATGAATATTCTATCTCCCAATACCTTTAGCATTGTAGCTGCTGCCTGGTACACACTCAAACAATACCAGCAATGCATAGGGGTGTATGAATACCTGCAGGCCAACAGGGGACAGTCGGAAACCATTATGTATTACGCCGCCCTTTCCTATACGGAATTAAAAAACTACAACGCCAGTAATGAGCTGCTGCAAACCTGTATAGATATGGCTACTTCTAAAAGCCTGGACAGCTATTACACCGGAAAATCGGCAAACTATGAGGGCCTCCGGCAATTCAAACCAGCTATCGCCAACCTGGACACGGCTTACTACCTGTTTCACCAACCCCTGCGCCAGTACAGCATTGGACGCATCTACGAAGTACGTTTGCATAACAAACAAATGGCTACCCGGTATTATAAACGCTACCTGCAACTTGGCAATCCCACTAACCCGCAGGAAGCAGATGTTTACAAATACCTCCGCACATATGTTGAAAAATAATCTGCTTTTAATATGATTTTTTAGATTATTTCTAGCAAACCATCCGGTTTTTCTTAAATTTAAAGCCCGTTAGGAAAATGCTTGTACTTAACCAATAAACAATTACGGTGCTATGTCGTACCCATACCAGATCAAGAGTATCGAAGATTATCAGCAGGCTTATCAACAGAGTGTTATTGACCCGGAAGGCTTCTGGGCCAATGTAGCAGACCATTTTTACTGGCGTCGCAAATGGGACAAGGTATTGGACTGGAACTTCAAAGACCCGGAAATCAAGTGGTTTACCGGTGCTAAACTGAACATTACAGAAAACTGTCTGGACCGGCACCTGGGTACACTGGGGAATACACCCGCTATCATTTGGGAACCCAATGATCCGGAAGAACACCATCGTATTATCACTTACCGCGACTTATACAACAAAGTTTGCCAGTTTGCTAATGTGCTGAAAAACAATGGCGTTAAAAAGGGCGACCGTGTGTGTATTTACATGGGCATGATCCCCGAGCTGGCTATTGCCGTGCTGGCCTGCGCCCGCATCGGCGCCGTTCACTCGGTGGTATTCGGGGGCTTCAGTGCACAATCCATTGCCGACAGGATACAGGATGCCCAGTGCAGCCTGGTGATCACCTGCGACGGCGCCTACCGCGGCGCCAAGGATATTCCGCTGAAATCCGTTATGGACGACGCTTTGATGGCTTGCCCATCTGTAAAAAAAGTAATTGTATGTACCCGCACCCGCACCCCGGTAAGTATGCTGAAAGGCAGGGACCTGTGGTGGGAAGATGAAATAAAACAGGTGGAAACAATGGGCAACCCGCCCTGCCCCGCTGAAGAAATGGATGCAGAAGATCTGCTGTTCATCCTTTATACTTCCGGCTCCACCGGCAAACCCAAAGGCGTGGTACACACCTGCGCCGGCTATATGGTATATGCCAACTACACTTTTGTAAACACCTTCCAGTATCAACCTGGCGAAGTATATTTCTGTACTGCAGATATCGGATGGATCACCGGCCATAGTTATATCGCCTATGGTCCGCTCAGCGCCGGCGCCACCACCCTCATGTTTGAAGGGGTGCCCACCTACCCGGATGCAGGCAGGCTGTGGGAAATTGTAGATAAATTCCGTGTAAACACCTTATATACCGCGCCCACAGCTATCCGCAGCTTAATGAGCTATGGCCTCGGCCCGGTTAATCATAAAGATCTCAGCTCCCTGAAAAAACTGGGTAGCGTTGGAGAACCCATTAACGAAGAAGCCTGGCATTGGTTTAAAGATAATATCGGCAAGGGTAAATGCCCCATTGTAGATACCTGGTGGCAAACGGAAACCGGTGGTATCATGATCACGCCCATTGCCGGCATCACCAAAGAAAAACCCGGATACGCCACCCTGCCACTGCCTGGCGTACAGCCTATCCTGGTAGACGAAAACGGTAAGGAACTTAAAGGCAACGGCGTAAGCGGTAATCTCTGTATCAAGTTCCCATGGCCAGGTATGCTGCGCAGCACTTACGGCGATCATGAGCGCTTCCGCAAAACCTATTTCTCTACCTACGAAAACCTCTACTTCACCGGCGATGGTTGCATGAGAGATGAAGATGGCTACTATAAAATTACCGGCCGTGTAGACGATGTACTCAATGTAAGCGGTCACCGTATCGGTACTGCCGAAGTGGAAAACGCCATCAACATGCACGCCGGCGTAGTGGAAAGCGCTGTGGTGGGGTATCCTCACGATATCAAAGGACAGGGCATTTATGCCTACGTGATCACCGAGCGGCTCACGCACGATCCTGAACTCACCAAAAAGGATATCGCACAAACAGTGGCCCGCATCATCGGCCCCATTGCAAAGCCAGATAAGATACAGATCGTAAGCGGTTTACCTAAAACCCGCTCCGGCAAAATCATGCGCCGCATTTTGCGCAAAATTGCCGAAAACGATATGGATAACCTGGGCGATACCTCTACCCTGCTGGATCCTGGCGTGGTAGACGAAATCAGGAAAGGAAAACTGTAATAAACTCCTAAGCTTAAAAAACGAAGGGATGCAGCCTTATGCTGTGTCCCTTCGTTATACATGAATACCCGGTTATGAAACGGTTCTTCAAAAAGCTGGCCTGGACGTTCATGGTGCTGTTTGTACTGCTTAATATCACCGGAGCCTTCCATGCCTGGAAATTCACTCATTTTTATGAAGATGGCGGCCACAGGAACAAACTCCCTGAACAAATGAGCGCAGCCGAAAAAATAAAAATGATCCTGTTTGGCGTACGCATTGCCAAATCGGCTACTACCACTTTTCCATCTGTACCTTATGAAACCGTATTGCTGCGCACCGCCGGCGGTTTACGGCTGGAAGGCTGGTGGATACCAACCCCGGCCGCCAAAGGCACGGTGATCCTGTTCCATGGCTATAACGGCAATAAAGGCTCGCTTTTCCCCGAAGCCAACCGTTTCCGCTCATTGGGCTATAATACTTTCCTGCTGGATTTCCGCGCTCATGGCAACAGTGAAGGATACACCTGCAGCGTAGGCTACAAGGAAGCGGAAGATGTAAAGCTCGCCTGGGATTATGTAAAACAAAAAGGAAACCAACCCATCATCCTCTGGGGTGTAAGTATGGGCGCTGCTGCTATTTTAAAGGCGGTTCCCGAGTATGGGCTTACACCAAAGCAACTCATCCTTCAGTGCCCGTTTGCCACGCTTACAGACGCCGTAAAAAGCAGGATGCGCGCTGTTCACCTGCCGGCAACTCCCCTTGCCCAGATCCTTACCTTCTGGGGAGGAATAGAACAGGGATTCTGGGGCGCTGGCTTCAAACCGGAGCATTATGCCCGCCGGATTCATATGCCGGTATTATATTTTTACGGCAAGCAGGATATCAGGGTGATGGCAAAGGAAACGCAGGAGATATTTTCCCACCTCGGCACCACGCAGAAAAAATTGTACATTTTCCCCAACGCAGGCCATCAATCGTTTTGTGGCAAGGATTCCACGGCCTGGATGAAAGAGGTGACCACATTTCTGCAGCATTAAAAAAGCGCGCACCATACGAGTGGAGCGCGCTCTTCACAGGATCTGACCCGCCGTTTATATTTGAGTCATGGTGCAGTATCACTGCACCACTAGATGCCGTACCTGTTTATCAGGATCCAAAATTACAACGGATAACTGCCAACCGGAGTCACCATAAAAATAATCAGCAAAAATCTTACCGGCGAATCACCACCGGGGTTCCTACTTTGATCACCTCATATAATTCGTTCACATCTGAGTTCTTCATGCTAACACAACCTAATGTCCAGTTAATGCGCCCTTCCACATAGCTATCCCGGATACCGGAATTGTACTCCACCCCGTGAATACCAATAGCCCCGCCAATACTGGCATTGGCAGATACCCTGCCCTGCGCCTGGCGGTCATGGAATTTCTGCCACGATACCTCATTCGGATAATCCAGCAGCATAAACCGGCTCCAGCTTTTATCCACCCGTTTTGTTAAAATATGAAAGGTCCCTTCCGGTGTTCTGCGATCACCTTCCACTTGTTTATCGGTTTGGTCGCGGTTACCAAATACCACCTTGTAGATTTTTCTCAACGTTACATCTTCGTACACATACAACCGGTAATCGCTTTTATCTATCAGCAGGAAAATTTTATCAGGATCAATGTTGGCAGCATTTAACCTTACGCTATACAAATCAGATTCGTTGATAAATCCACTTAGTGGCAGCAGCAACAGGACGGCTACCAACCAGTAATGACTACACTTCTTCATAGGAGTAATAAATATGCAGATAACGTAGCGGAATAATAATTTATTGTTTTGGAGATGAGTGAAAAAACCAAAGGCACAAAGCGTAAAACTTTGTGCCTTTGATTTTTACCTGATTTTTTTCCGCCGTTCTCAGTACCCGAAGATCTCTTCCAGCGTGAGTTTCTTCACATCACCATATTTTTTCAGATCATCCATGCTCACCTTCTTTTCGGAAGCAACAATGCAATAAGTATATGGTTTATGCGCGAGGTTCTCGTCGTGGAATTTTTTCACGTCGTCAAAACTCAATTTGTCGATAGACTCATACACCTGCTTGCGTATATCTGTATTCAGTCCCAGTTTCTGAGCAGCCAGGTAACTGAAAATGATACCGTCGTTAGTGATACGTTCTGTTTCAATATCCTGTCTCATGCTTTCCTTAGCGGTTTGCAGCAGTTTGTCGGCGCGGGGGATATCATTCAGCAGCTCGTTCATGCCGGAAATAGCCTCATTCATTTTATCGGCCTGGCTACCTACATAAGCCACTACAGAATAACGTTCGTCTTTCTTATCAGGGGATGCATAAAATGCGTAGGTGGAATATGCCAGCGCTTTGGATTCACGGATCGTCTGGAAAACAACAGAGCCCATACCGCCGCCAAAATAACTGTTAAACAGGGTTACTACTGCTGTGTTGGCAGGATTGTACACTGCTGAGTTTCTCAACCAGTTAACTTCTGTTTGCACCATATCGTAATCTGCAAACAGCACCTGGTTCTTATCCTGGTTTCCTTTTACAAACTTTACTGCTTCCGGCGCCGTTTTAAAGCTGGCAGGTAACGGATGCAGTTTCTTTACATCAGCTGCTGCAGCGGCCAGTGACTGAGGCCCCCAGTAAATCACCGTATGCTTATAGGTAGGCAGTTCATGCAAAATGGTAACCAGTTCCGATGCGGAAATACCATCCAGCTCAGCCTGGCTCAACTGGTTGTTAAACGGATTTTTAGCGCCATACATCGCATAATTCACCACACCTTTCATGATAGCGCCCTTATTCAGTTTACTGTCTGCACGGGCTTTCTGGAGGCGGCCTTTGAGTGCGGCCAGTGCTTCTTCGTTAGGCTTGCAGTTGGCAATTACGTGTTCAAATAAGGTAACAGCCTTATCAAAATTTTCCTGCAATCCGCTGATAGCAATAGTGGTATTTTCTGCGGAAGCAGATACGCTGAAGTTACAGGCAATGTTGTAAAACTCTTTGCTGATCTGTTCAGAGGTGTATTTATCGGTGCTCAGGTATTGCAGGTACTGTGCTGCCAGTGACAGCTTTTTATCGTTCCAGGTACCCATATCGAAACGATAGTACAGGTGGAAAAGACCATTGTCTTTATTCTGTACGTACATCATATCAGTGTTGCCCAGGGATGCTTTCTGTATGTCCTTTTCATAATCCAGCCACTGTGGCTTTACCGGTGTGGCGGGCATAGCGGTGATTTGCTGCAGGAACGGCGACTGTGCTTCCCTGTTTACTTCCACCGGGGTGATAGCTGGCTTTTCCACTTTTTCGATGTTCTTATCTTCTCCCTTGCGTTTGTAGATAATTACATAGTTATCGTCGAGATATTTATTGGCGTAGTCAACAATTTGTTTTTTGTTAACCGTGCCCATATCGTCTACATAAGCCACATCATACTGCCAGTTTTTGCCCCGGCTCTTGATGAAACCGTCCATCAGGGCGGTAGCACGGTTGTTATTGCTTTCCAGGCCCTGCAGTTCGCTCAGTTTGGCGTTGTTAACAATGGCTTTTACGAGGGTTTCGTCAAAGTCTCCTTTCCTGAGGATATCCAGCTGGCCCAGTAAAAGCGCCTTTACTTCCTCCAGGGTTTGGCCTTGTTTGGCTTTACCGCTGAGAGAGAAGATGGAGTAATCTTTCAGGCCCAGTACACTTACATTAGCATTCAGTACTTTCTGTTGCCTGTTGATGTTCAGATCCACTAAACCGGCCTTGCCATTTTGCAGGATAGCCGAAAGTACACCCAGTACCAGGTTGGATTTGGTATCAAGGGCGCCGGGCATTCTGAAGGCGATATCCACGCTTTCTGCATCGGGGCCCAGCACTTCTTTCACTACCGGTGATTTGATAGGCGCTTCCGGTGCAGGTTTGTATTCCTTTACCGGTTTGGCTTTCATATAGCTGAATTTCTGATCAATGGATTTGATCACATAATCCGGGTCGAAATCACCAGCCATTACAATGGCCATGTTGTTTGGCACATAGTATTCGTTATAAAATTCGCGGATTACTTTCAGGTTTGGATTTTTGAGATGTTCCACGGTACCTATGGTAGATTGCTGGCCATAGTTATGTGTGGGGAACAGCGCTGCAAGCATGGTTTCGTATACTTTGCGGCCATCATTATCCAGTCCGCGGTTCTTTTCTTCATATACTGCTTCCAGTTCTGTATGGAACAAACGGAAAACCGGGTCGCGGAAGCGTTCCGCCTGTACGGTCAGGTATTTATCTACGGCATTGGAAGGAATATCTTCCTCGTAAATAGTTTCTTCCACCCAGGTGTGGGCGTTAGTGCCCTGGGCGCCCATACCCGACATCATTTTATCATATTCATTGGCGATAGCGTATTTAGCGGCTACGCCGGAAACGCTGTCTATTTCGTGGTAAACTGCTTTACGGGCAGCCGGATCCGTTGTTTTATTGTATTTATCATACAAATCGGAGATCTGGTTGATCAGGGGCTTTTCTTTTGCCCAGTCGAGCGAACCAAATTTCTCGGTGCCTTTAAATAACAGATGTTCCAGGTAGTGTGCAAGACCGGTATGGTCTTTCGGGTCGTTATCGCTGCCGGCACGGGTACCGATCAGTGTCTGGATGCGGGGATCTTTTTTGTTGACACTCAGGATAACTGTGAGACCGTTTTTCAAGGTGTAAAAACGTGCCTTCATGGGATCATCGGAAACGTACTTATAGGTATAACCACCGGCAGTAGCCTCCTTCCATTGATATTTGCCCTGGGCTCCCACCACTTTCAGCGAGCAGGCAAACAGGAGTAGTAATACGACTCTTTTAAGACTCATACAAATAGTTGGTTTTTTGAAATTATTCTGTCAAATATACCGGAAGTCCAAATTATAAAGCCGGAAAAAAGGCAGAATTGTATGAGCGGTAGATGCATAGGGATTGCAACCGGTTGACAGACCGGTGATTAATTTTAAAAGTTGCCGGATGATCTCAGGGGTTCTGATTACTGTAAATCGTGTATTTTCCCCGGACAAAAACCTGGTTAAAAAGCAGGGAATCAACAGCCACATTGTTGTTAGGGGGTTGTTTCTTCACCTTTGGACGGTTCCTGTTACGGCTAACAGGAATAATAGCAGTATTGGGGGCAGGAATTACCTGGGAAATGTACCTGGCAGGGGGGATACCAGCAGGTACTATGGCCAGCGGCAATTGCTCGGGCTGATCAATAAGGATATTCTTTTTTTCTATTCTAACACCTAATAAACGTTTCTCACAGGAGTGAATCCATGCAATGCAACCAATACATGTCATCAAAGCAACAAAAGAGCGCATAAACACATTTTAGGACTGGCTAATAAATCTTAGAATCCGTTTAACCGGATACCTATCGAAAATGGATATTGTTGTAACCCATAATCATGTAATGCCGTTAGGGCAAAGTTTGCATATAACTTTACAGGTCCGTAGCCCAGTTCACTGGTAAGGCCAAAACGCCACTTGTTGAGATTAAAGTCGTCCGTTTTCCTGACCTTGCCTCTTTCTTCACTTACCTGCTTGGTTCTGGATTTGAGGAGATAACCACCAGAGACACCGAAGCTCGCCTGGAACGCGCGTCCCGGGCGGGCGGGGTTAGAATTGAAATTGAGCATTACCGGTATCGAGATATACTCAGCAAATAGCTTATTTTTCGAAAATTCTACGGAATCCCTGATTATTTGTGTAGGATAGCCCGGCAAATATGTGATGCTCCGGGCATACCTATAGTTATTCATCTCCAATCCTAAAGCATATAACAAGTTAAGCTTGTGTTTTGTTAAATTAAGTCGCTGTTGAAACAGCCAGATATTAAAATTGATCGATTTTCCGGTAATAAGTTTAAATTCTGAAGGTGTTAACGGCTCGCTGGCTTCCCGGGGTGCGAAAGTTGCCAGGCCTACGGCTGAATAATCGTATGATTTATTTACCTGCTGCATAGCCGGAGCCCCGTTGTAATACATGTTATTATTGGGGTAATAGTTGATAATACTGGCTCCATTATAATCACTGCGGTCAATATAGTTATTGAAACCCACGTCAAAAACGAACCATTTGGTTTGCAGGTTCTTTTTGAGTTTCTGGCGGGCATAGGTGGTATCGTTATAGAATTTATAACTGTTACGTCCTTTATCATTCTTTCCCTTGATAATGATCAATCCCTTGATCTGTATAGTATCCGGTGGTGCCGGCGTATTTTTATCTGCCTTTTGCGCATGAGCCCATCCGCCACATAATACCAGTAACAAAATGAGTAAAAATTTATGCTTCATATGCTATGACCATGATTTATTATTTATTCCGTTTACGGGAAAAAAACTTCGCAACATTGGTTACTTTATCCAGGATCCGGCTGTCGCTGCCGCTTACGGACATGATCAGTTCACCGGGAGCGCCAGGTTGTTCGGTTACAGGGACTATTTTATTATTTAAATGATTGTCTGTTTTGGCTGTATTAGCGGCCAGTACTGCTTCTTTTGTGTCTGGCGGGGCAACGGCAACATGCGCATTGCCTGCCTGCTGCAGGTGCTCTTCCACCACTTCACTCATGGAGTTGCGCTGCGGAGCCAGCTGGGAAATAACCGGTACATCTGTTTTAGGAGCGTCTGCAGCCGCCAATACGGGCTCATTTGCCGGAGCCGCCGCAGGTTTGGCAGCAGGCGGTGTTACCGTTTTATTGCGTTTGGCCAGCAATGGCTGGTTGTTTTTGGGCGTAGCTGCCGGAGCCTTAGTTGTTGTAGTGGCGTCAGCAAACTTATCGGGGGCAGTGGATGGGGTAATATCCGGAACTGCAGCCGGGGTACTGGCCGGCGCGGTAACAGCCGACGGCGTATTTACTGCAACGGCTGGCTTTTGCACCGGTTCATTGCCGGCTGGCAACAACCAGATCACCAGTCCCGCCACTACTGCGGCTGCCGCAGCTACCCATCCCGTACGGCGGTATACCGGTACCACCCTGCGTTTACTGCTTCTGTATAAAGATGCTTTATCTGCAAATACAACGGAAGTATCGGGCGTAAGCCTGGTGGCCTGAAAAAGCGCCAGCTCCTGCCTTGCGGCCGGATGTTGCTGCAGATATACCTGCAAAACACTTTCCTCTTCAGGGGTCAGCTCCCCGTCGATATAACTTAGCATTAAAGCCTCATAATCAACAGCAGTTGTTTTGTATAAGGCAGCCTTATTATCAAAAACGAATTGCTTATCCGGTACCAGTTTGGTTCCCTCCAGCAATTCCAGTTCCTGCCGGAACTGCGGATGCTTTTGCAGGAAAAGTTCCAGTGCGGCTTGTTCTGTCTCATTCAGCTCACCATCGATGTAGCTGAGGAGATAGGACTCGTAGTTTGATATGTTAATTTCTATCGACAAAAATCTAATTTATTACAAAAATACTATATAACATTTTCCATCTTCACCAGGTAATTTTTCAGGTGAATCCTTGCCCGGTGCAGGTAAACTTTTACCTGGGAAGGGCTCAGGTCCATCATTTCTCCAATCTCCTCATAGGAATATCCTTCATAATCCTTGAGCATAATTAAGGAACGCTGTACTTCACTGAGCTTGGACAATGCCTTTTCTATGACCTCCTTTGCGTTATGTATCTTATGATCCGCTACTTTATCCTCGTCTTTAAACTGGTCTACAAGTGTAATCCGCTTTACCTTACGTACATGATCTATCATATTGTGGTAGCCAACAGTGAACAGGTATGACTTAGCCTTTTCAAAAGGCACATCCTGGCAGTGCTTCCACAATATTTCGAATGAATTCTGTACTACGTCCCTGGCATCTTCCGCATGCTCCAGATTTTTAACTATAAAGCGGAATAAATTGTCCGAATACAGATCCACGCATTTATTGTACTCCTTTTCCGTCATTCCGGTGGTGCGGGATTTTAGTGCTAAGTTCCGACAAATACTTTAATACCCATCATTGACCAAATCCATATTGTTACCCACACCTCCTCTAAAGTTAGTACGTTCTTCCCTCACAGTTGTAGTAACAGTTCCTTTCAAACTGAGTGTCAATCTCTTATCAAGTATGCTCTTTTAGCATCTTTTAGCAAAGGGATGAATGATCAGTTTTCCACTTCATGGCATTAATAATCATGATAGTACTATGACGGAGGGCGGCGGGCAAATGTTACACCTGGGTCAAACTTTTTGCATATCCGTTCGTTAGTCATTCAGGCGATAAATAATCGTAATACATTTATTGCCCATAACTTTGGTAGATCCACTTAAATATTGCAATTTTTATGAATGAGAAGTTTATAACCCGTTTACGGGAGGAACTCGGTGATATCAATAAAGCCGGCCTGTACAAGAGAGAGCGCATTATTACATCTGAGCAGGGAGCTGAAATACAGGTGGGTGGCAAAACAGTGCTTAATTTTTGTGCGAATAATTACCTGGGCCTGTCGTCTCACCCTGCCGTAATAAAAGCAGCCAAAGACGCCATCGACACCCATGGTTATGGTATGAGCAGTGTCCGCTTTATCTGCGGTACGCAGGATATTCACCGGGAACTGGAAGAAAAGATCTCGAAGTTCCTTGGCACGGAGGATACTATTTTATACGTAGCGGCTTTTGATGCCAATGGTGGCGTATTTGAACCATTGTTCAACGAACAGGATGCTATCATTTCCGATGCCCTGAACCACGCTTCCATTATAGATGGCGTTCGCCTTTGCAAGGCGCAGCGTTTCCGCTATGAACATAACAATATGGCCGACCTGGAGGCAAAACTACAGGAAGCCAAAGACTGCCGCAGCCGGATCATTGTTACAGACGGTTCTTTCAGCATGGATGGTACCATTGCCCAGCTGGACAAGATCTGTGACCTGGCCGATAAATACAATGCCATCGTGATGTCTGACGAAAGTCATTCCTCGGGGTTCCTGGGAAAAACCGGTCGTGGTACCCATGAATACCGTGGCGTTATGGGCCGGGTGGATATCATCACCGGCACCCTGGGCAAAGCCCTGGGCGGCGCCTCCGGCGGATTCACCAGCGGTCCGAAAGAGGTTATCGAGATCCTGCGCCAGCGCAGCCGTCCTTACCTTTTTTCCAACTCTGTGGCCCCCAGCATTGTAGGCGCTTCCATCGCCGTACTGGATATGCTGAGCGAAACCACCGCGCTGCGCGACAAACTGGAATACAATACCCAGTATTTCCGTAGTAAAATGACAGAAGCTGGCTTTGACATTAAGCCAGGCGATCACCCGATTGTTCCGGTAATGCTGTATGACGCCGTATTAAGCGCCCAGTTTGCCGATAAACTGCTGCAGGAAGGCATCTACGTGATCGGGTTCTTCTTCCCGGTAGTACCGAAAGGCCAGGCACGCATCCGCGTACAGCTGAGCGCCGGTCATGAGCAGGAACACCTCGACAGGGCCATTGCCGCCTTTACCAAAGTGGGTAAGGAGCTGGGAGTGATTAAATAAAGACCTGTTACCGCAACCCGGTGCATAAAGATTGAGTATGATTAAATAGGATGGCGGGTTAGTGGGGAGATAGCCACCGGGTAATCACGGTTACTATCTTCCTGCTAACCCGTAATTCATTTTCTTACGCCGTAATCCTTACTTTTGCACCTCATAACTACACAATCATTATGCAGATGAAACGATTTGGCTGGATGTTGCTCGCGGTGAGCCTGTTCTTCGCTGCCTGCGCCCCGAATAACGTAAAAGAGGAAAAAGACTGGGAAAAGTATTTTGCCCAATACAAAGTAGAAGGCACTTTCATGTTATTCAACAACAGCCAGGGCGTTTTCAAGGTGTACAACCTCGACAGGGCTAAAAAACGCTTTCAGCCTGCATCTACCTTTAAAATATTCAACTCGCTGGTAGGGCTGCATACCGGCGTTATAAAAGACACCGGCATGATCATTCCCTGGGATGGCGTAACCCGTCAGTTCCCGGCCTGGAACCAGGATCTCAGCATGGCGCAGGCCTTTAAACAATCGGCCGTTCCCTACTTCCAGGAAGTGGCCCGGCGCATCGGCCAGCCTACCATGCAGCTCTGGCTCGATTCCATTAAATACGGCAATATGAAGATCAGCCGCCTGGACACATTCTGGCTGGATAATTCCCTGCTTATTTCCCCTGATGAGGAACTGGGCTTTGTAAAAAAACTGTACTTCGACCAGCTGCCTTTTGCAAAAACAACCATGAAAACCGTACGTGAGGTAATGCTCATGGAAAAAACACCGAAATATGAGCTGTCTTACAAAACAGGCTGGGATTATAACGATGTAAAAAAATTAGGCTGGATAGTGGGCTGGATTGAAGAAAACCGGCACCCTACCTTCTTTGTACTCAATATAGAAACGGAAGATCCCAAAATAGATATTCCTAAAGTACGCATGGACATCCTGAGAAATATACTCACTGAAGCCGGCTACTTTAAGGGCGAAATGTAATATTATTTTTACCGGCAGGCTGGTGTTGCAAATAAGGGCGGGCTCCGGGTTTGCAGCATCAGCCTGTTGCTTTTCAACTACTTAACTCCTACCTTCTCTTCCGGTAAACTCCCGGGATCGTTAAAAAAACGATAAAACCCCACCCCGACGGCTTGTAATACGTGACAAAAAAATTATTTTTGATATCTTACCTGGTTTACTACCGGTAACGGATATCTTAAAATCGAATATGTTACGATTTCAGCATAATGAATATTTATGGGCGCTGGTGCTCCTGCTGGTTTTACAGGTGGCCTTCCTGGGCGTATCGTGGTGGAAACGCCGTTCCATACGCCGTATTGGGGATCAGGCGCTGGTGGAGAAGCTTTTTACCGGCTACTCCCGTAAATTGTTTGTTTTAAAGTTCCTGCTTATTTTCCTGGCCTTCTTTTTTGGAGTGATAGGACTTGCCAACCTGCAAAAAGGCAGCCGCATGGAAAAGATTACCCGTAAAGGCGTGGATGTAATGATAGCGCTGGATGTGAGTAAAAGTATGCTGGCCACTGATGTGCAGCCCGACCGTCTTACACGCGCCCGGCAACTGATCAGCAAGCTGATGGATAAACTGGACAACGATCGTGTGGGCCTCGTGGTATTTGCCGGCAACGCCTACCTGCAGATGCCCCTTACGGTAGACTACTCCGCCGCAAAAATGTACCTCAGCACCGTATCTCCGGACATGATCCCTACCCAGGGAACCGCTATTGGCCAGGCTATACAGGTATCTGACGAGGCATTCAATAAAAAAGAACGTAAGCATAAGGCCCTCATCATTATTTCCGATGGGGAAGATCACGATGAAACGGCCCTGCAGCGCACCAAAGCAGCTTTCGAAAACGGCGCTGTTACCAATACCATTGGCATTGGTTCCGTAGCTGGTTCTCCCCTGCCGGACCCGGAAACCGGTGGTTACAAAAAAGACAGGGAAGGCAATACCGTTATTTCGAAATTGAACGAAACAGAGCTTAGGGGAATTGCCGCTGCCGGCAAAGGCATTTACCAGCATCTTGATAACAACACCGATGATGTAGTGAATACACTTGTCGCCAAAATAGACGGAATGGAGCAGAAAGAATTTGGCGAGAACGTTTTTACAGATTACAATAGTTATTTTCAGTATTTCCTGGGCATTTGCCTGGCACTGCTGCTGATTGAATTTTTTATCCCGGAGGTTCGTTATAAACGTACTACACCCGGATCACCGGCAGTTTAATTTATTAGCATGAAAATCATCTCTATAAAATATTGTTTGCTTGTTACCGCTGTGATGCTTACCGGCCTGGCTGGCTTTGCGCAAAATGGCAGTAATAAATACATCCGCAAAGGGAATGAGCTGTATAAAAAACAGCAATACTCCGATGCGGAAGCCAACTATAAAAAAGCGCTGGAACAAAATGCACAGTCGGCCGAAGGCAGCTATAACCTCGGCAACTCGCTTTACCAGCAAAAGCGCTATGATGATGCACGCGCACAATACGCCAACAGCCTTAAACTGGGCGGCAAGCCAGCTATAAAATCCGATGCTGATTATAATATCGGGAACACTTTTATGGAAGGCAAAAAATGGGAAGAAAGTATCAAATCCTATAAACAGGCATTGAAGATCAACCCCGCCGATGAAGACGCCCGCTACAACCTGGCCTATGCCCAGGCCATGCTGAAAAAACAACAGCAAGGCGGCGGTGGCAATGATAATAAGGATAACAAGGATAAGAATAAAGACAAGAATAAAAACGATAAGAACAAAGACAAAAATAAAGACCAGAACAAAGATCAGCAGAATAAAGATAAGGATCAAAACAAGGACCAGAACAAGGATCAACAGAATAAAGACCAGGACAAAGGCGACAAAGACAAGCAGGACCAGGAGCAGCAGAAGCCGGAACCACAGCCCAGCAAGATGAGCAAACAGGAGGCAGAACGCCTGTTGCAGGCTTTATCACAGGAAGAAAAGAAGTTGCAGGACAAAGCCAAAAAAGTAAAAGGTCAGGTAGTGCCGAAAGATAAAGACTGGTAACATTTTCATCCTCTCCATATCACGCATCCCAAAGCGGGCATTCCCGCTTTGGGATGTTTTATTTAATGGCGGAAGGTATCTTTCCTGTATACTTCTTATACGTTTTAATAAAATGATTCTGATCGTAGTAGCCATTATCCAGTGCAATGCCGGTGAGCGGTTGTTCCGCTTTGTGAACGTCAGTCCACGCATGTAAGAACCGGATATTACTGACATAGTGCTTGGGGGTAACTCCTGTGGCCATACGAAAATTTCTTTCCAGCCATTTGTAGTTTACATGCAGGGCATCACATATTTCTGCCACTGTTGTTCTTCCCCCACATTGCCTTATCATCATAGCGGCAGCATGAAGGAGATAGTTGCCCATGATATTGCCAGGTACCCGCTGCTCCAGGAATTGATTGAGCAGCATGCTTTGTTGCCTGCGGAGCCTTGCCTTCCTGATATCCTGCAGCAGCAACAGCCACGCTGCCGGCAAGGGCGCCAACGGCGCCATCGTTTGCGGCAACAGCGGCTTTAACCAGGCCCATCCATCTGTCGTAAATTTTACTACCAACAACCGCGTCCCGGCTGCAACCTGTTCCAGGTAAGTATTTTCCAGGATGCCACTGCAAAAGAACCCATCGCTGAAGTTCATTTTATTCCTGCCGGAAAACTGAACATTTCCACGATTCAGTAAAAACACCAGCGCCGGTTGCCCGTCCAGCGCAGCCCATACTTTACGGCTATACTGCTGTGTATACCAGCAATAGCACTCCACCACCCGTTCCAGCGCAGGCGATGGCGGCAACACCTTCACCGCTGGTGATGGCTGATCGCAAAGGAGATGGGCAAGAATATCTACCGGCATAACGATCAAAATTACGCAGAAACAAATTACCCGTTTTACAAGCGTCTAAAATTTACTATTACAGTTATTCCCGCCGTTATTCCTTTGCAGAAAAAAGAAAAATGATCTTACCCATCGTTGCTTATGGCGCCAATATATTAAGACAACCATGCGAAATAATTACCCCGGCCACACCCGGGATCACCGCCCTGATCCGGGATATGTGGGCTACATTGGAACACGCCAACGGAGCAGGTTTGGCGGCGCCGCAGGTAAACAGGCCGGTACGCCTTTTCGTAGTACCTGCAGATGATTTTAAAATCACATTTATTAACCCTGAAATACTTTGGTACAGTGAAGAAGTAATACACGATACGGAAGGCTGCCTCAGCATTCCGGGAATATGGGAAGATGTGCCACGCGCAGCCACTGTTACACTGCAATACCAGGACGAGCACTTCACAACACATACGGCCAGCTTCAGCGGAGATATTGCCAGGGCCATACAACATGAATATGATCACATTAACGGGAAACTCTATCTCGACTATCTATCTCCCTTGAAAAAATCCCTGTTAAAAAATAAACTGAAGGCCATCGCAAAAGGCAAAGTAAAAACACCGTACCCCATGAAAACATCTTAAAATTCAATAAAAAAATCCAATGTAATCCTATAATCCTGAACCAGGACAACATCCACGCGCATAAAAAAACCGGAACAGGAATATTCCGGCCGTTTTACCTAAACCTACAACTGTTACGCGGTGTAACAATTCTCTTTCGTGTTTTAAAGCAACAGCGCCCCCTTTCCGGAAGCGCTGTAATGCTTGATTCATCAGGGAAGTTGTTTAACTGCTACCCGTCACTCTTTACCTTGCCGAATACAGTCCGATTAAATGATTCTTCTGTCCGTTGATTCCCTGTTTTTGTCTGATGATCCTTTCTCCTGTTGATTCCTTTTCTTCAAACAACTTCCCACCTTTAAACACACATTATTTTGCAACCGCTGTTAACGGCGTTCCTTCTTTTATTTCATCGCTGCCGTTCTGCACCAGCTGATCGTTGTCGGATAGATCACCGAAAACTTCCACCTGTCCGTTGGATTCATTACCGCATTTCACCGGCACCCATACTGCTTTACTGTTCACTGCCTTGATCACAAATATTTTTTCGGAATTACTGATAATGGCGGATTTAGGGACGATGTACACATCTTTTTTACCAGGCATTGGCATCTGTACTTCAGCATACATACCAGGAAGCAAGCGGGCGGCTTTATTGGCTACATCCATCTCCAGTATTTCGGAGCGCAGCTTCACATCCAGGCTACCGGCAATACGGTTTACCTTCGCCGTAAAAGTATCTCCGGGCAGGGATTTTACGGTAAAGCGAACATCGCTTGCGTGGTGCGCATCGTCGGTATAAATTTCAGGCACGGCCACGGATAAACGCAGTTTCTGTTGTTCTTCCAAACGGAACAACGGTTTATCTGATCCCTTGCCGGCAGGGCCTACATAAGTGCCCGGGTGCACATTACGCTGGCTGATCACACCGCTGAACGGCGCGCGGATCACCAGGTACCCCAGCATCTGTTGCACTTCGTGGTAAGAAGAACGGGAAGAAAGCAACTCCGCACTATCGGCACTCATTTTCTCAAACGCCATGTCCAGGTCGTTGGGAGAAATAGTTCCGGGTACCTTGCTTGTTTTGAGCAAGCGTTCGTAAGTGGCGCGACTGGCGCGGAACATGGCTTCTTTTGTGTGCAGCCTCGACTGCGCTTCCATCAATTGCGTATTCATTTCCGGGGCTTCCAGGGTAGCAAGTACCTGGCCGGCAGTTACCTGGCTGCCCAGGTCCACATTCACCTTTTTCACATAGCTGTTCACTTTGGCATAGAGATCGGCAAACTGGAAGGGCTTTATTTCCCCGGGCAATTTCAGGGAAGCATTCAGCTGGCTTTTCTGCAGATGAATGATTTTCACCTGAACACGGCCATCTTCATTTTCATTATCGTCATCTGCCCTCGAACTATGGCAGGAGGCGAAGAATAAACCGAGAGGCAATAATGCAGCAGCCGTCATGACCCGGTACGACGGGCTGTATTTATTTATATTCATGATATTGATATGTCGTTTAGTCATTATAGTTATACTTGAATTATACACGTGCCGCACCCGGAACGTAATACTGGCTGTTTTCATCTTCGGGATCCAGCGACACGGATTTCACGGTTGTTTTCTGCTGTACCCAGGAGAAGATCAACGGTAAAATGAACAGCGACGCAAAAGTACTGGCAATCAGTCCCCCGATAACCGCACGGCCCAGCGGCGCCGTTTGATCGCCTGCCTCACCCAGGCCCGATGCCATTGGGATCATACCTGCCACCATGGCAATACTCGTCATCAGGATAGGACGCAGCCTGATAGAAGTGCCTTCCAGTGCGGATCTGCGGGAGTCGTGGTTTTCCAGCCGCAGCTTTTCCGCATTGGTGATCAGCAGGATTGCATTAGCAACAGATACACCCACCGACATGATAATTCCCATATACGATTGCAGGTTGAGCGTAGACCCGGTGATCAGCAACATGATCAGCGATCCGGCCAATACTGCAGGAATGGTAGAAACAACCACCAACGCTACTTTGAACGACTGGAAGTTGGCTGCCAGCAATAACAGTATTACAATAATTGCCACCAGCAACCCCGACTGCAGGCTATCCAGTGTTTCATTCAGCAGGTTCATCAAGCCGCGTTTTTCTACGGAAATACCACGTGGCGGCTCACCGGCGCGCTTAATAGCAGCTGCTACTGCTTCGGAAGCATTACCCAGGTCTTTCTTGTGGATATTGGCGCCAATAGATACAATCCTCACCGCACCGATACGGTCGTACTCTCCCACCACGGTATCAGGCTGCAGTGTTGCCACATCGCCCAATGAAGGACGGGTGTTGTTTTTACTGATCGGGATAGCCGCCATATCATTAATGCTCGACATTTCATTTTCCGGTACAGAGATCTGTACAAAATAAGACGTGGCATTCTTTTCATCCAGCCAGTTGTTCTTTTCCGTAAAACGACTGGATGAAGTAGAAGCCGTCAGTGATTTGGCGATATCCGTAATACTTACCCCCAGTTGGCCGGCCCTTTCCCGGTCGATGTTTACACGGATAGCCGGGTAATCCATCGGCTGATTGATCTGCACATCCCGCAGGTAAGGGATCTTCTTCATTTCCGCCAGCACCTTTTGCGCGTAGGGCACACTTTCTTTCAGGTTTTTACCCATGATGGCAATTTCAATGGGCGTGGATGCACCCTGGCTCATCACCTTATCTGTAAGGTCTATTGGCTCAAAGCTCATTTTCACTTCCGGCATCTGTTCATGGATACGCTTACGTAATTTCTCCTTGAACTCGTCCATGTTGATGTGGAAGTCTTCTTTCATATTTACCTGCAGCACTGCTTCACTTGGCGTAGCCATAAACAGGTAAATGGGGTTGGTAGAATAGGAAGATGGATGAGTACCGATGAAGGAAGATGTGATGTCGATGTTTTTAGCGCCGACGATCTCCTTCAGGATCTGTGTTGATTTAACAAGCATGGCTTCCGTCCGTTCGATCCGTGTTCCCGTAGGCTCTTTCAGCCTTAGCTGGAACTGCCCGTTATTCAGTTTAGGTAAAATATCACGGCCTATAATGCTCATACATAATGCTACTATACCAATAACCCCAATAAAGTAAGCGCCGATCACCAGCTTCCTTTTTTTCATTAGTCCTTCCAGCCAGCCTATAAAGCGCAGCTTGAAACGGTCGAACCCGGAGATAGTTTTAGCATGCTGTTTCTCATCTGCAATTTCTGTTTCAATATAACCGGCTGTTTTATGTGCATCACCGCTATGTATATGCGGGTGGCCATGATGCCTGAACTTATTGGCGTCCAGCATCCAGTTGGCCAGGATCGGCACCAGCGTTTGCGATAACAGGTAGGACGCTATCATGGAAAAACCAATAGCGAGCGACAGTGGCATAAACATCGCGCGGGGCACGCCTTTCATGGTAAAGGAAGGTGCAAACACCGCGAGGATACACAGCAGGATCAGCAATTTCGGGAAAGCAAT
The DNA here is from genome assembly GCF_035564935.1 of Chitinophaga sp. Lineage (GTDB taxonomy): Bacteria > Bacteroidota > Bacteroidia > Chitinophagales > Chitinophagaceae > Chitinophaga. The sequence continues at coordinate 21,441 of NZ_DATMTE010000531.1, forward strand.
TTCCTGGCAGGCATGCCAGATAGCCTGGGCTTTGGGTTTCCCCATTTCCAGGTGTTGGTGGATGTTTTCAATGGTTACCGTAGATTCATCTACCAGGATCCCGATAGCCAGCGCCAAACCGCTCAGGGTCATAATATTGATGGTTTGGCCGAAGAGTTTCAGGAACATCACCCCGATGATGATAGATACCGGGATGGTAATGATCACGATATAGGCGCTACGGCGGTCGCCGAGGAACAGCAGCACCATCAGCGCAGTGAGTACTGCTCCTATCACCCCTTCGCTGATAAGGCTTTTCACAGCATTGATCACATACACGCTCTGGTCAAACACAAACGAGATCTTTACATCTTCCGGTAATAATTTCTGGATATTTGGTAAGGCAGCTTTCAGGTTATTTACGACCGTCCAGGTGGAAGCATCTGCTGTTTTTATAATGGGGAGATATACAGAGCGTTTTCCATTGATCACTGCGTAACTGCTGGTAATATCCGCCGCGTCTTCCACTTTCGCCACGTCTCTTACAAACACGGTAGGGCCATCTCCCATTACCAGTGGAATGTTCTCAAATTCCTTTACGGTACGTATTACGGTGTTAGCCGGTGTGAGGTAAGTGATATCGCCGATACGCACGTTACCTGCCGGCGATATCTGGTTGTTATCTTTAATGGTGGCTACTACCTGGTCGGCCGTAAGATGGTGGCTGCGCATCAGCGCAGGATCCACATGGATCACGATAGTACGTGAGTTACCACCGAAAGGTGCGGGTGAGGTGAGGCCTCCGATACGGCTGAACGAAGGGCGTACCAACGTCATGGCCAGATCCTGCAGTTCATTATTGGAACGTGTGGGGCTGCTCAGCGCCAGCTGGCCAATCGGTAAAGTAGATGCATCGAACCGGATAATAAAGGGCGGCTGCGTACCCGCCGGCATGGAGGCAAATGCGCGGTTGGCCATGGCGGTTACTTCCGCCGCTGCCTGTGCCATGTTTGTTCCTTCATAAAAGGAGATCTTGATCATGGTAAGACCCTGGATATTTTTGGCCTCAATATCTCTGACACCTGTTACATACAGGAAAAGGTTCTGGTAATTGGTAGCAATAAACCCTTCCATCTGTTGCGGCGACATACCTCCGTAAGGCTGTGATACGTATATAGCCGGCAGGTTAAGATCCGGGAAGATGTCTATTTTAATATCCCGCGTTGCCTGAATGCCAAAAAACAATAGTCCCATCACTACTACGATGATGGCTATTGGCTTTTGTAATGCGGTTCTGATCAGGTTCATACAATTATATTCAGGAAAGGATGGCCCTTCGGTTAATTACAGTTGATTCAAAAAAAGTTGCAGATCCCCTACGGTAGCTGATTTATACAATATTGCCTGCCATACGCCATTGTAGGCAATATCCCGGTCCGTTTCCGCACGGTTAATGTTGTACAGTGCCTGGGCCAGATCGGCAATATTGGACAACCCGTTTTCATACAAGGTGCTTTTCTGCAGGAAAGCGTCGCTGGCAGCTTTCAGCCCTATCGGTGCTTCGCGGTATTTCTTCACCGCATTGTCTATCTGCTGTTCCGACAGCTGCAGTTGATGTTGCAGGCGGCTGTAGGTTTGATTGTATTCATTTTTCAATCCTTCTGTGGTGTAATGCTGGCGGGCCACCTGTGAATGTGTGCGCCAGAGGTCTGTTACTGTCCACGAAAGGTTAAGCCCTACGAGGTAATTGGATATCTGCGGTTTCACGCCCGGCCAGTAGGCCTGGCTGTAATGACTGAGGTTTGCAGCGCTGTAGTCGTAGTCAAAACCTGAACCGCGCGTTTGCATCACACCCATAAACGACAGGCGGGGCATGGCGTTTTTACTGATCAGCTTCTGATTGGCATCGCTTAATGTTACGCGGGAGCTGAATAATTTCAGCAGCGGTTGATCTTTAAGCGATACAGAATCCTGTGCAGATACCGTTTCCAGCAGCTGGTTAGGTATTTTGGTTACAAAGGTGGTGTCCAGGATAAAATCCTGCGGAGGTACATCCATCATTTCCGCCAGCTTGTTGCTTTGCGCATTTTCATAGTTCACTGCATCTACCAGTGTCAGTTTTGCCTTGGATACTTCTGCGTTGGCGATGGAGCTGTCTACCCCGGCACTGAGGCCGTTCAACGCCCGCGATGTGATAATATGCTGCAGGTCCTGCGCCCGTTTCAGGTTGGATTCCATGGAACCTCTCAGCCGCTGCGCCGCCAGGAGGTTAAGATATGCACCGGCGATGCGTACCTGTTGTTCAAATTTTTCCTGCTCCAGGTCGGCCTGGTTGGTATATAATTGCTCTTTTGCAGCCTGTACTTTAGCGTGCTGGCGGCCAAAGGTGACTACATCCCAGCTGATATTGGCCAGGTATAATCCGCCGAAGGCGGCATTCCAGTTCTGCGAAGGCAGGGTGGGCCCGGAAGCGCCGGTGGTCCAGCCTTTGTATCCCCACATAGGGCCGGTTTCACCGTTCGCGGTACCGTAACTATTCTGAGCGGCGAGGTTCAGGTCAGGTAAGTATTCCCTTTTTACTGCACTGATATTTTCTGTGGCTGCTTTAGCATAGTTTTCTTTTGCCTTGATAGACTGGTAATTTTTCAGTCCTGTTTGTAGTGCTTCCTGCAAGGTAAGCGGGCGGGTTTGACCCATCACTGCCGCCGAACTGCAGCCTGCTGCAATAATCAGCAGGCAAAGCGGTTTCCAGATGTTCATAAATTAATCTATAGCGTCTAATAAAAGCCGACTGATGCAGGCTCACAAATAAGTATGCAAATATAGACAGGGGTAAGTGGCGGGTGTTAGGACAATTCAGCTATTGACTTGTACTATTTGAACATCATGTCGCGGAAGTCCTGGGGTGAAATGCCGGTATTATTCTTAAAAAAACGGCTAAAGTAAGCAGGGTCCTCGAATCCCAGCTCATAGCAGATCTCCTTGACACTTTTATGACTGAAGGCAAGATTTCTTTTTGATTCGAGTACAATCCGGTCGTGTAATAATTCCGTAACTGTGCGACCGGTGGTTTCCTTGGTAATTTCGTTGAGTCTTTTTGGGGTGAGGGCAAAAGCGCTGGCGTAAAAGGTTACCTGGTGTTCCGTCCGGTAATGCCCTTCCAGCAGGCGGCGCAACTGCAGTACACGTGCATCGTGAGCCAGCGGCATCATGGTTTCCGTGGCATTGCGTTTCTTTTCCCGTTCTATGAGCAACAGGAAAGCATTCAGGTAATGCTTCACAATGCCCCGGCTGCAGGCGGGTGCGCAGGCTTTTTCCCTGCTCATCAGTTGTATCAGTCCAAGAAGGGATTCCGTAGTATTACCGCTGGTACTGATGGGCCCGTATCCGTGCCAGTTATCGAAAAGCGAGGTGAAATCGTAAAGGGTTTCTTTATCGTGTTTATTGGTAAAATAAAACTGCTCCGTGAAATACAGGAAATAGCCTTCCCGCTCACAATCCAGCTGGTGCACCTGCCCCGGACGAAGCAGGAAGATCATATTGTCTTCCACATCATACCACACAAAATCCACCATATGCCTGCCTTTTCCTTTGGTGATCCAGATGATCTGGAAATGATCATGACGGTGTGGCTGGTCCGTTAGCTCATTGCGGAACATGCCCAGGGGAGCTACATTGAACTGTCCGGAAAAAGGTAACTGCTGGTAAGGTATATCTATGCTTTTATTCAGTAACATAAAGTGCTTCAAAAATACGCCTTTATCCCCTATTTATATAGCCCTGCGCCAGCCATTCATGGAATTTAATGTAGCTTTAAGTTTGGGTGGTATATCACCCGGCTTTTACTAACTTTGCTTCCGCAGGAAATAAAAATTACGTATGCAGCTTTATTGCGACTCTCTTACAGAATACAAGCGACTGGCCACACTGGAAGTAAAGGTGGGAGATCTTATCATTGGAAATTTTAACCCGGTCCGCATTCAAACCATGACCACCACCGATACCCTGGATACTGCCGCCACCGTGGCGCAAACCATCCGTTGTATTGAAGCCGGGGCCGAACTGGTGCGCATTACCGCCCCCAGTAAAAAGGAAGCCGATAACCTGCTCGTTATCAAAAACGAATTACGAAAACAGGGATATACCACTCCCCTGGTAGCCGATATCCATTTTACGCCGAACGCAGCCGAAATTGCCGCCCGCATCGTGGAAAAAGTACGGGTAAACCCGGGGAATTATGTTGATAAAAAGAAATTTGAACAGATCGATTATACCGACAGCGAATACCTGGAAGAAATAGACCGCATCCGCGAACGCTTTTCCCCGCTGGTAAAGATCTGCAAGGAATATGGCACTGCTATGCGCATAGGCACCAACCATGGCTCCCTGAGCGACCGTATCATGAGCCGCTATGGAGACACCCCCATGGGAATGGTGGAAAGCGCGATGGAATTTTTACGCATCGCAGAAGACCTGCAATACCGTAATATTGTGCTGAGCATGAAAGCCAGCAACCCGCAGGTAATGGTGCAGGCGTACCGCCTGCTGGTACAAACCATGCAACAGGAGCTGGGCCACTGCTACCCCCTGCACCTGGGCGTTACAGAAGCCGGCGACGGGGAAGACGGCCGTATTAAATCAGCCATTGGCATAGGCACTCTCCTGGAAGACGGTGTAGGCGATACCATCCGCGTTTCCCTCACAGAAGATCCTCAATTCGAACTGCCTGTTTGCAAGGATATTGTGAGAAGATATACTAACCGTAACGACTATACGGCTATTCCGCCGGTAACAAATATCCCCTATTCCCCTTTCGAATACAAACGCCGCGAAAGCGCGCCTGTAGAGAATATTGGCGATAAACAGGTACCCGTGGTGGTGGCAGACTTCAGCGACAATAAAACCCTACAGCCATCCGATCTGACGGCCATTGGTTACACATATGATGAGCCCAGCGACAAATGGAACATCGGAGATGCTGCCGCTGATTATATTTACACCGGCAAACAATTGCCTTCCTTCGGATTGCCCGGCACCCTGCGGGTGGTGGTAGATGCAGAGTACTGGCAGAGCATAACCGGCAAACAGGAGCTGGTACCTTATTTTGACGCCCGCCATTACGTAACGGCCTGTGAACAAAATGAAACCGGCCGGATCAACTTTGTACAATTTGATTGCAACCACCTGGATACAGAACACCATGAGCAACTGTTGCTGCAACTGGCCAATCCTGCTGTTGCCGCCAGCACCGTTCTTGTAGCCACGGCCACCGGCAGTAATGCTATGGCGGCTATCAGGCGGTTATTCATCTTACTGCTTAATAAAAATATCAGGGTACCTGTTATCATCCATAGTATCAGTAATCAGCCTTCGGCAGATGAACACCTGATCCACCATGCCACTGAAGCCGGCGCACTGCTGCTGGATGGCTTTGGCGATGGACTATGGCTGAGCAACCAGGAGCTTCAACCCCGCCAGCACGCTACACTGAATAACATTGCGTTTGGCATCCTGCAGGCTACCCGTACCCGCATCTCTAAAACGGAATATATCTCCTGCCCCTCCTGCGGCCGTACCCTGTTCGATTTACAGGAAACCACCGCCCGTATCCGTGCGGTAACACATCACCTGAAAGGTGTAAAGATCGCTATCATGGGCTGTATCGTAAACGGTCCCGGCGAAATGGCCGATGCCGACTTTGGCTATGTAGGCAGCGGCGTTGGTAAAATTACCCTCTACCGCGGCAAGGAAATCGTGAAACGCGGCCTCAGCAGCGATGTAGCCGTAAACGAACTGATAAACCTCATCCGCGAAAACGGTATGTGGGTAGAGAAAAACTAATTATTAAATCTGGCTTAAAAACAGCAGAAGCGGATACAGCAATGCCGGAAAAAGCTTAAATTTTCATAAAACATATTTGATATGAAAAAGCTCCTGACCGGATTGTTGGCCATGTTTATGGGTTTAACCGTAACAATGGCGCAAACACCCGCCACCGCAAAAAAAGAAGTAAAATCCACTAAAGCCAAAACTGAAAAAACAACTGCTGCTGCTCCTGCTGCTGCCACCACAAAAACAAAGAAAGACGGCACACCGGACAAACGCTATAAGGAAAACAAAGCAGCTGCAACTCCCGCAGGCCCAACAAAAAAAGACGGAACACCAGACATGCGCTATAAATCAAACAATAAAAACGCAGGGAAGAAAAAAGCATAAAGCCCAACTCAACGGACTGATTTTCTGGCAAAGGGCTGCATCAACGTTTGATGCAGCCCTTTGTAATCAGCGTGTATTTACCCTCTCTTTTCAGCGCGCCGCGAGGGCTGCCGGCAAAGCCACCTCTCTCCG